>CAZDAQ010000059.1:0-7735 GCA_964503425.1 uncultured Opitutales bacterium | reverse complement strand
TCAGCGGCACCGGCAGCCTCAGCATCGCCCGCAGCGACAACCGCAACGCCTCCCAGAACCTCGTCGTCGACGGCGGCAACCTCCAATACGCCGGCGACGCCCAATCCACCGACCGACTCTTCTTCAACATCTCACCGAAAGACGCCTCGACCGGCGCCGATGCCGCTGGCAACAACCGCTTTCCCGCGCAAGCCCAACAAAACCAAAACGGCCTGACCGCCAGTTCCGCGGAAGGCATGGGCACCCAGGCCGCTTCCAACTTCGCATCCAATTACGTCACCCGCGGCACTCCATCCGCCGGTTCGACGGACGACATTAGCGCCCAAGCTGACATGGACTACGAATCCCAATCCGTCTTCCGCGGCAAGAAGATCACCAACGACGCCTTCCAGCTCTCCGCCCAACTCGGCTACCCGGTCTATGGCGGCAGCACTTACGCCGGTGTCCCGCCCAACCCCCAGGTTATCAACAACACCGCCAATTTCGGCCTCGATGCCAACGGCAACGCCTTCCCCGCCGACCAAGTCGCCCTCGCCGACCGCACCAACAACAACGCCGGGATCGTTACCATCGGCGGCAGCCTCGACAGCAGCGGCACCGGCCCCATCACCTTCGGCGGTTCCATAGGCAACAGCGCCAGCATGGACAGCGGCGCCCTCACCAAATCCGGCGACGGCACCTGGAATTTGAACGGCGCCAACACCTACACCGGCGGTACCACTGTCTCCGCCGGCACCCTCGCGGTCGACGGCACCGCCTCCGCCAACAAGGACGACCTCGGAAACTTTCTGCAAGCCGAGAAGGGCGTTCAAGTCGCGCCCCCGCCGACCCTGGATCAGCGCTACGCTGAACTGCAAAAAGAGGTCAACAACACCAAGCTCGGCACCGGCTCCCTGACCGTCTCTGGCACCAGTTCCCTCGACAACTCCGGCACCGCTACCCTCTCCGCCGCCAACAGCTACTCCGGCACCACCACCATTAGTGACGGCACTGTTGCAGTCCTAGGTGACCTCCCGCAAGTCACCCCCGGCAGTTCGCTCCGTCGCACCTCGGAAGCCGTCGCTCTCACCACCCCCACCGCCCCCGCCGCCGTCACTATCGCCAGCGGCAGTGCCGTCACCACGGGCACCCTCACTGGCGACAACAACCCCAATGCCTTTGCCTTCAGCGGCAACATCGCCTCCAGCCACGCCCTCGACGCCCAGGGAACGCCCGCCACCCGCAACCTGGCCTCAAACTACGTCGGCAACCTCTCCCCCGCCGACATGGTCGCCGCCACCAACGGCCCCGATTACGATATGGCCAGCAACTCCGTGCAGGCCCTCCCCCGCACCTCCCCCATCGGCGGCGGTGGCCTCAGAACCCGGGCCATCACTTCCAGCCCCGCGCCCACCGCCGCCAGCCAACCCGCCGCCAACGTCGCTAAAAATATTTCTGAATCCGACGACCAGCCCGTCGCCCGCCCGCCCAGCCCCGTCCAGTTCCCCCCGTCCATCGCCACCACCGACAACCGCTTCTCCACCTTCGCCCTCAACGTTAGCGACGCCTCCTACCGCCTCGCCCTCGCCGCCCTCCAGCGCCACCAGTGGCCTGACCCTTCCAGCGTCCGCACTGAGGAATTCCTTAACGCCTTCAATTACCACGACCCCGCCCCCGGCGCCGGCCAGGCCTGCGTCGTCCATAATGACCTCGCGCAAAACCCCTTCGAAGCCGGGCAGAATCTCCTCCGCGTCTCCTTCCAGACCGCCGCCACCGGCCGCGACCGCGCCACCCCCCTGCGCCTCACCCTCCTGCTCGACAACTCCGGCTCGATGACCCGCTCCGACCGCGTCGCCACCCTCCAGGCCGCCATCGCCGCTCTCGGAACTCAGCTCCGCCCTGGCGACTTCGTTTCCCTTGTCACCTTCGCCCGCACGCCCCAAGTCCGCCTGCTCGACATTCCCGCCGAACGTTTTTCCGAAGTCGCCGACGCCATCGCGCATCTCGTCCCCGACGGCGGCACCAACCTCGAGGAAGCCCTCAAAGCCGCCTATGCCGTCGCCGCCAGCCACCAGGGTGGCTCCTTCGGTCTCAACGCTCAAAACCGCGTCGTCCTCCTCACCGACGGCGCCGCCAATCTCGGCGATGTTGACCCCCAGGCCCTCGCCGCCCTCGTCGACCAGGCCCGCCGCGCCGGCATCGCCCTCGACGCCTATGGCGTCGGCTGGGACGGCTATGACGACACCGTCCTCGAAGCCCTCACCCGCCACAGCGATGGCCGCTACGCCTTCCTCAACCACCCCGAGGATGTGAACGACGCCTTCGCCGCCAAGCTCGCCGGCGCGCTCGCCCCCGCCGCCCTTGACGTGAAACTCCAGATCGAATTCAACCCCGCCCGCGTCACTTCCTACCGCCTCATGGGCTACAACAACCTCCGCCTCACCAAGGAGCAGTTCCGCGACAACACCGTCGCCGCCGGCGAGCTCGCCGCCGCCGAGCAGGGCACCGCCATTTACACTCTTGTCATTGACCCGCGCGGCTCCGGCCCCGTCGGCACCGCCCGCGCCCGCTTTCGCGACCCCGCCACCGGCGCCGTCCGCGAATGGTCCTGGGCCATCCCCTACACCGGCACGCCCCCGGCCTTCGACCAGGCCACCCCCGCGCTTCGCCTCGCCGCCGTCGCCGCCTACTTCGCCGAATACCTCCAGCAAAGCCCCTTCTCCGCCGAGGTCACCCCCGCGCGCCTCCTCAACGCCCTTGATGGCACGCCCCAGGCCCTCGCGCCCGACCCTCGCCCCGCCACCCTCGTCGAAGCCCTCACCGCCGCCTCCAGCCTCGCCGGCGGCAACTGATCCACTTCGAAAATCATCCCCTTAATTCCCTCGTCATCCCCAAGCCTTAACTGTATGAAAAAGTCCTATTATATAGTATCATTAATCATCGCCGCGCTTGCCCTCGCCGGCCCACTGCCCGCCCGCGCCGCCGACGCCGCGCCGAAGCCCCTCGTCCTCGACAACTATGTCCTCACCGGCACCTACGCCAACGGCGCCGTCACCTTCACCCTCCACGCCCGCGCTAAAGCCCCGTCCTGGAGCGACGCCGAAATCCCCCTCCTCTCCGGCCCCGTCAGCCTCACCGCCGTGCCCGATGCCCTCTCCCGCCGCCTCGACCTGCGCGAAGGCGCCATCATCCTCAAGTATGGCGGCTGGGGCTCGCTCGACGTGGACCTTCCCTTCCGCGCCCAAGTTACGGACAAGGACGGCTGGAAAACCATCGAATTCACCACCGCCCCCGCCAACCTCCGCCAGGTCGTCCTCAATGGCTGGCCCGATGCCGCCAAACTCGAGCTTCCCGACGCCTCCCAGCCCGTGCGCAAAAACGGCACCGTCACCGCCTATCTCCCCGGTGACGGCCCGATCCGCCTCCACTGGAAGGAAGCCCCGCCCGAAGCCGCTGGCAAATTATTCTACTCCGCCGAAGGCGCGGTTGTCGTCACCGTCGCCCCCGGCATCCTCAAGCAAACCGACCAGTTCACCTTCCACGTTCTCCAGGGCAAGTTGGACAGCCTCGAGCTTCGCCTCGTCGGCGAAGGCCAGATTACCCGCGTGGATGGCCCCGGCATTCTGAATTGGCAGGTCCAGCCCGAAATCACCAAAGACCCCCCGCTCCCCGGCGCGCCCGTTGCCCGCCGCCTCGTCATCCAGCTCAACGCGCCCTACACCGGCGAATACCCGCTCACTGTCCAAACCGAGACCCCGCTGCCCGCCCTCCCCGCCACGGCCACGCCCCCGTCCATCACGCCCGTCGGTGCGCTCAATTACGGTGGCCGCCTCCGCGTCGAAAATTCCGGCGCGGTTCGCATTGACGTGCTCAATCCCTCGGGCCTGTCCCAAATCGCCCCCGAGCAATTCCCTTCCATCAACAATAACGCCTCCTCCACCCAGGCCTTCGCCTACCGCTTTGCCGACACCAGCTACACCTACTCCGTCCGCGCCGACAACATCCTCCCCGAGCTCAGCGTCACCAGCGTCCTCACCTACCACCTCGGCGATGCCGATGTCTCCCTCGACGCCGAGGTTGAACTGGACATCCGCGAAGCCCCGCTGCGCGAGCTCAACGTCCGCGCTCCCGCCGGCTGGGCCGTCGCCGGCATTGATGCCCCCAACCTCGCCGACTATTTCGTCACCCCCTCCATCAACGAGTCCGCCCCCGCCGAAAATATCCGCCTCGTCTTTTCCCAGCCCCTCGCCGGCCTGCAAGCCATTCGCCTGCGCCTCGAGCAAAATTCTGCCGTCTCCGGCGATTCCTGGAGCATCCCCGCCCTCGCCGTCGAAAATGCCAAAAATACCCGCGGCTTTGTCGGTGTCACCGCCGATGCCGGCATGCGCCTCACTCCGAATACCACCGACGGCCTGAACGACGCCGGCGCCGCCTCCTTCCCGCGCAAGGTGGATAATCTCCAGGCCACCTGGCGTTTTCGCGACGCCCCGTGGTCCGCTTCGCTCAAGGTCGAGCATCTCGCCGCCAGTGTCCAGGCCGATGTCCTCCAACTCTTCACCGTCGGCGAAGGCGTCGCCTATGGCAGCACCGTCCTGAATCTCCAAATCGCCGGCGCACCAGTCAGCGTCCTGCGCCTGCAAAACACCGGCGGCTACCGCAACCTCGAGTTTACCGGCCGCGACCTCCGCAATTGGAAGCAGCTCGATAACGGCGTTTACGAGGTTTACCTCCACCGCCCCGTCACCGGCGCCTACACTTTGCTCGCCACTTATGAACTGCCCTTCAAGGCCACTGGCGACTCCATCCCCTTCACCGGCCTGCGCCCGCTCGACGTCCAGTCAGAACAGGGCGTCGTCCTCGTCACCGGCAGCCACCCGTTCAACCTCAAGCCCGACAAACTTTCCCCCGGCCTCGTCCACCTCGAAGCCGCGGAAATCCCCGCCGAATACCGCCTCCTCTGCGACGCCCCCATCCTTGATGCCTTCCAATATTCCACCCGCCCGTTTGACGCCACCCTCAACCTCACCCCACTCACGCCTGCCGTCACGGTGGATCAGGTCGTGGACATCGCCGAGCTCTCTACCCGCATCTCCGCCACCGGCGAATGGCTCACCACCGCCCGCTACCTCCTCAAAAGCAAAAACAACGACCACCTTTCTCTCTCCCTGCCCGATGGTGCCAAACTCTGGAGTGTCAAAGTTGCCGATCACGACGTCCTCCCTGTGGCCGACCAAAACGGCCTGCTCGTCCCGCTGCCCCGCCAGGGCGACCCCAACACCCCCCTCCTCGTGGAAATTAAATACGCCGGCTCCTCCACCCAACCCGCGCGCGTCACCGTCACCGCCCCGAAAATCGGCTCGCCCGTCCTCGTCGCCGACTGGAGCCTGAGCGCCGAAACCGGCCACCGCCTCCGCCCGCTCAACAACGCCCCCGTCGTTGAAACGCCGCCCCTGACTGGTTTCGGCTGGTTCAACCACCTCGCCTTTGGCAGGCAGTATCCCGACGCTATAATCTCCTTCTGGTCCGGCCTCTTTTTATCCCTCTTCTCCCTGGTCGTCCTCCGCGCCGCGGGCGCGCGCCGGGGAGTAATGCGCACGGTGCTGGCTGTATGCGCCGTATTCTTCGGCGTGGTGGGTGTTTCCT
The DNA here is from genome assembly GCA_964503425.1 of uncultured Opitutales bacterium. Classification (GTDB taxonomy): domain Bacteria; phylum Verrucomicrobiota; class Verrucomicrobiia; order Opitutales; family JABDGR01; genus CAZDAQ01. The sequence goes on along the minus strand of CAZDAQ010000059.1, from coordinate 2,113 downwards.
GCCTTGTCCAGCTTGGCCTTAATGCTGGCAACAGTGTTCCCGTCGTGTCACTGCTCGACTCGATCCCGCCGGGCAATACGCCCCTGCAACCCGCCGATCCCGCTTCCGGCGGCACTCTGCACCTGACGGTCCCCGTCGTCCAGGCCGACCGCGCGCTCTCCTTCGATTTCGTCAACGAAATCGCCCCCAAATCTGCTCCGCTCACCCAGCCCATCGCCTGGCTGCTTCTGCCCGGTGTGCTGCTTTTGCTGCTCACCCGCCTCGCCCGGCGCAGCGCGTTATTATTCGCCTTTTCCCTGCTGCTCCTGCTCTTGGGCACACTCGGCCTGCCCCAAGGTCCGCTGTGGTTCTGCCTGCTTCTCGCCTGCGCCTTCGCCGCCCTCGGGTTGCGGATGCTCGTCCGCTTGAGTTCGAGTAAATCCCCCGCGGCCATTCCGCCGCTGCCGCCTGGCGGCGCCACCGCCGCTGCGGCCACCGCCATCGCCCTGCTTTGCTGGCTCGGCCCGGCCCCAAAATCCTCGGCCGCCACCGCTCCGCCCCCGCCCAAAACCGGCCTCGTCCTCTCCGTCGTCCAACAGGGCGCCATCCAGGACGAATTCGCCCGCATGCGCGCGGACATCACCTGGCGCGCTGAAGACGGCGCCCAAATTACCCTCCTGCGCGCCCCCGCCGTGCTCACCTCCATCAATGGCACCTCGAGCGATCTCGTCCTCACCCGGTTGCCTTCCGGCAATGACGCCGACTACATCCTCACCGCGCATGATTCCGGCACCTACAAATTTTCCGTCACCTACGAGGTCCGCACGCGGACGGACAACGTCTCCCTCCCCACCCCCTCAGGCCTCGTCAACCAGGTCACCCTCGATCTTGCCCGGCCCGACCTTCAGGCTAGCGCCGACAGCGCGGTCGCCCTCCAGGTTTCCACCACTCCCGATGGCCGCCCGCGCATCACGGCCAATTTCCCTGCCGGCATCGCGCCCTGGATCTTCTGGGTGCCGCGCTCCCGCGACCTCAGCGCCGAAAAGCCCGTTTACTATGTGGACTGGCAGCAACTTTATGCCCCCGCCGCCGGCTTGGTGGACGGTCGCCAGCAGGCCCATGTGCGCGTGGCCCAGGGTGAAATCAAGCAGCTCAGCTTCAGCGTGCCGCCCGGCCTGACCATCGCCGACGTCCGCTCCGAGGGCCTCTCCACCTGGCGCTTCGACCCCGAGCAACACAAGCTCCTCGCCTACTTTGAACCGGCGCGCAAGGAGGGCTTCACCGTCCTCATCCAATCCCAGTCCGCCACCAAACCCCTTCCTTACGAAACCACCGTCTCACCCATCCGCCTGGACGGTGCCGCCGGTGAAAACGGCCTCATCGCCGCCGCCACCAACCCCGAAGTCCAGCTCGGCTCCGACACCCCCGATGGCCTCGCCCGCATCAACCTCGAAGACTTCCCCGCTTCGCTCGCTCAAAACGTCTCGCCTGGTTCCGGTGCCCTCGTGGTGCGCCGCGCCTACTCCTTCAGTGCCGCTCCGGCCTCGCTCAAACTCGAAGCTCTCGCGGTCGTGCCCGACATCCGCGTGGACTCCCGCGAGACGCTCTCCCTCGGCGAAGACCGCGTCGTGCTCGCCACTCGCCTGAACGTCAATGTCGCCCGCGCCGGCATTTTCCAACTGAGCTTCGCCCTCCCCAAGGGTCTCGAACTCGAATCCCTCAGCGGCCCCCAATTGAGCCACTGGACCGAAACCGATTCGCCTGACGGTGCCGTCATCACCCTCTACCTCAAGGGCAAAACCCTCGGCCAGACCACTTTTGACGCCACCCTCAGCGGCCCCGGCATCGCCACCCGCCAGGACTGGACCGCCCCCAACCTCGTCTTGCGCGAAGCCGCCAAGCAAACCGGCGAACTCGCCCTCATCCCCGAGCTCGGCCTGCGTCCGCACATCGCCACGCGCGAAGGTCTCACCCAGCTCGACCCCAAACAGGCCGGCATCAATGCCGAAGGCGCGCTTGTCTTCCGCCTGCTCCAAAGCGACTGGAAACTTTCCTTCGACGTGGAAAAAATTGACCCCTGGATTCAGGTGGACGCCCTGCAGGACGTGACTGTCCGCGAGGGCCTCACCGAAAT
>CAZDAQ010000058.1:0-15521 GCA_964503425.1 uncultured Opitutales bacterium | reverse complement strand
GGCAAGCGCATCCGCACGCTGCCGATGAGCGGGACGGACTTGAGCTGGTCGTGAAAGACGTCATGAGCCCGGACGCGAGCATCGGGCTGATTTTGCTGGCGGCGGGAAGTTCGACGCGCCTAGGCCGGCCCAAGCAATTGCTCGAATTTCAGGGAAAATCGTTGCTACGGCGGGCGGCGGAGGCGGCGGTGAAGTCGCACGCGCGGCCCGTGGTGGTGGTACTCGGGGCGCAGGCGGAGGAATGCGCGGCGGTATTGCGGGATCTGCAAGTACATATCGTGATGAACCCGGCATGGCAGGAAGGAATGGCGAGCTCGATACGGGCGGGAGTGGAGGCGCTGGAAGCAGTAGCGCAGGAAGTGTGTGGTGTGGTGGTGTGCGTGGCGGACCAGCCGCAACTGAGTGCGGCGATACTGGATGCCTTAATCGAGAAACAACGCGCGACCGGCGCGAAAATGGCGGCCGCGGAATACGACGGGCGGCTGGGCGTGCCGGCGGTTTTTTGCGCGAGTTTGTTTGGGGAATTGAAGGCGTTGCAGGGGGATGAAGGCGCGCGAAGCCTGCTGCGGCAGGCGGGGGAGGCGGTGGCGCGGGTGCCGTTTCCCGGAGGCGAGGTGGATGTGGACACACCCGAGGATGTGGCGCGGATGGAGGGGCCGGAACGTTAGGGCGGACGGGGTGGAGGGCAAAAATGCTTGTGACAAGGGGAAAACTCGGTTGAGTAGAAGGCGTGTCAGTTACGTCACCAGCGGCGCCGGACGGGAGGGTCGTGGATTATCTGCGAATTTCCGTGACGGATCGTTGCAACGAGCGGTGCCTGTATTGCATGCCGGAGGGTTACAAAGGCTGGCAGGCGCGCGGGGACACGCTGACGGATGACGAGATTGTGCGGTTGGTGACGGTGGCGGGGGAGATGGGTTTTCGGAAATTTCGCGTGACCGGCGGGGAGCCGCTGGTGCGGGCGGGGATTGTGGATTTGCTGCGGCGGGTTTGGGAAGTGCTGGGGGTGGAAGACCTCGGGTTGTCCACCAACGGAATTTTGCTGGAGAAGTGGGCGGGGGCGATAAGGCAGGCGGGGGTGCGGAGCGTGAACATAAGTTTGGATGCGCTGGACCCGGCGGTTTACCGGCGCATCACCGGCGGCGACGTGACGCGGGTGCTGGCGGGGATTGAAGCGGCGCGCGCGGCGGGGTTCGAGCGGATCAAGTTGAATTGCGTGCTGATGCGCGGGGTGAACGAGCAGGAGTTGTGGCCGCTGGTGGAATACGCGGCGGAACGTGGCTGCCCGCTGCGATTGATCGAGTTGATGCCGCTGACGCGGCGGGACGTGCTGGATGAGAGCAATTTTTATCCGATAGCCGAGGCGATGGCGCGGTTGAGCGAGCGCGACGAGTTGACGGCGGCGCCGACGGAGCGGGTCGGGCACGGACCGGCGCGCTACCACCGGCTGAAGCGGACGGGAGGGCTGGTCGGATTTATCGGGGCGCTGACGGAGGCGTGCTTTTGCGAGCGGTGCAACAAGATGCGGGTGACGGCGGACGGGAAGCTGCGGCCGTGCCTGGGCGATGCGTTGGAATTCGACCTGATGCCGGCCTTGCGCGGAGGCGGTAACGCGCAGATTGCGGCGGTGTTCCAGCAGGCGTTGGGGAAAAAACCGGCGGCGCACGGATTCCGGGATGTTTACCGGCCGGCGCGGCCCATGACGGCCATTGGCGGCTGAGCGGGGGATGCCGGGAATGTTTGTGACTGTGCCATGAAAATTTTTTATTTCGCGCACATTGCCCAGGCGCTTGACCGGCGGGAGGACGAAGTGAGCGTGCCCGGACCGGTGGACGCGGAGGGCTTGTGGGAGCGACTGATTGCGCGGCAGCCGGGATTGCGGCGGTTTCGCGCGAGCGCGAAGCTGGTGCGCAACGGGGAATACGCGGCGCATGGGGAACAATTTGCCGACGGGGACGAGGTGGCGGTGCTCCCGCCTGTTTCCGGAGGATAACCTAACCTGTTTATGTGGACGGAGATTTTATTTTTTGCTGAGCCGCTGCCGGTGGCGGGGGATATGCCCTCCGGGATACACGGCGCGGCCGGGGCGTGGGCGGAATTCCGCGGACTGGTGCGCGGTCACGAGGAAGGGCGGGCGATTGCGGCGCTGAGTTATGAGATTTTTGAGCCGCTGGCGCGGCGGCGGGTGGAGGCGCATTTCGCGGAGCTGGAGGCGCGGCACGGGTTGCTGGCGGGGCGCTTCTGGCACCGCTCCGGGGTGGTGCCGGTGGGGGAGGCGGCGGTTTACGCCGCGGTGGCGGCGGCACACCGGCGCGAGGCGTTTGCGGCGTTGAGCGAGTTAATGGACCGGCTGAAGGCGGACGTGCCGATTTGGAAAATCGCGGCGCTGCCGGCTTGAACGCACCATTTTGATGCAAAACACGCAGACAACGCCGGATATGCCGGTGGCCGAGGCCTGGCGGGTGGTGGACGCGGCGGTGTTGCCGCTGGAGGCGGAGGCCGCGGAACTGGCGGAAGCACGCGGGCGCGTATTGCGGAGGGACATATGTGCGGATGCCGACCAACCGCCGTTTGACCGGTCGGCGATGGATGGCTACGCGTTTTTGCCGGAGCCCGGCGCGGCGCGATACAAGCTGGTGGGTTCGGTGAAGGCGGGGGAGGTGGCGGCAGTGACACCGGGGAAAGGCGAGGCAGTGCGGATTTTTACCGGCGCGGAATTGCCGGCGGCGGGGATGGCGGTGTTGATGCAGGAGGAAGCGCAGGTGGAGGCGGAGATGCTGGTGGTGAGCCGCCAGATTGTCCTCGGGGAAAATGTGCGGCGGCGCGGAACGGATGCGCGGGCGGGGGAGGTGTTGGTTCATGCTGGGACGGTGATGGGAGCGGCGGAAGTGGCGATTGCGGCGTCGGTGGGGGAGGTGCGTCCGATGGTCACACGGTGGCCGCGAGTGGCCCATGCGACGACGGGGGAGGAACTGGTTGCGCCGATGGACAAGCCCGGGCCGGGAAAAATTCGCGACAGCAACCAGGGTTTGATTGCGGCTTTGCTGGCGGGAGGTGGTTTGCCGGGCGGATGCGTGCAACAGGAACGGTGGGGCGACGCAGCGGACGACGCGGTTAAGCGGTTGACGGCGGAGCCCTTTGCCACCGCGGACATTGTGTTGATTTCAGGCGGGGTGAGCGTGGGGGAGCATGATTATGCGGCTCGGGCGTTGCAGGAAGCGGGCTTTGAATTGCGGGTGCGGCGGATCAACAGCCGACCCGGCAGGCCGTTTATTTTTGGAGTGCAGGGACGGCGGCTGGCGTTTGGATTACCCGGCAATCCGGTGTCGCATTTCGTTTGTTATCACCTGTTCGTGCGGCGGGCGCTGGCGCGGCTGGCGGGGACGGCGCCGGCCGGGATGGTGCGCGCGCGATTGGCCGTGGCGCTGGAGCGGGCCGGGAATCCGCGACCGACATATTGGCCGGGGATGTGGAGTTTCGACGAGAACGGCGGGGCGACCGTGCGGCCCCTGGCCTGGGGGAATTCCGGGCATTTGGCGGCGCTGGCCGGCGCGAACGCGCTGCTACTGGTGCCGCCCCATACTGCGGCATTGCCCGCGGGCGGGGTGGTGGACACACTGCCGGTTGCATGAAACCGAGGCCCACGATGAAACGCCCCAAGTTCAGCCATCTCGACCCGCGCGGCGAAGCGCGGATGGTGGATGTATCCAAAAAGCCGATACAAACGCGCCGGGCCATTGCGGAGGCGGTGATGCGGTGCGCACCGGCGACGATGAAGCTACTGCGGGCCAGCGCGCTGCCGAAGGGGGACGCACTGGCGGTGGCGCGGGTGGCGGGCATCCAGGCGGCGAAGCGCACGGCGGAGCTGATTCCATTGTGCCATCCCCTGCCGCTGCACCAGGCCGGGGTGACGTTTGAGTTGCTCGACGACCGGATTGTGATTCGCGCGGAGGCGCTGACGGATGCGCGCACGGGGGTGGAGATGGAGGCGCTGACGGCGGCGGCGGTGGCCGGGCTGGCGCTTTATGACATGCTGAAGAGCGCGGACAAGGAACTAGTCATCGAGGGCATTCGGCTAATTTCAAAGACAAAAAAGTAAACACCATGGCCGACGCGACGCAGGAAGTTTGCAAGGTAGGACGGCTGACCATCAGCGACCGGGCGTCCGCGGGGGTTTACGAGGACCGGAGCGGGCCGGAGATTGAGGAGGCGCTGCGCGGGCTGTTTGGGGCAAGCGCGGAGTTTGTGCGGGTGCTGGTGCCGGACGAGCGTCCGGAGATTGCGGCGGCGCTGCGGCGTTTGTGCGACGAGGACAAGTGCGCGCTGGTGGTGACAACGGGCGGAACGGGGCCGACACCGCGTGACGTGACACCGGAGGCGACGCGCGAAGTACTGGAGAAGGAAATGCCGGGATTTGGCGAGATCATGCGGATGCGTTCGTTCGAGAAGGCGCCGACGAGTATTTTGTCACGGGCGACGGCGGGAGTGCGCGGGCGGTCGCTAATCATCAATCTACCGGGCAGCCCGAAGGCGGTGCGGGAATGCCTGGAGATATTGCGACCGGCGATTAGGGAATGCTTGCGGCATTTGCGGGAATGACGCTGAATGCCGGCTGAGCGCTTAACCCGAATATTGTATGAATGCTGGCTTTTGGCTGACGATGGTATTTGTGGGTGGAATGCTGGCGAAAATGGCGCGGGCGGACGAGGTGGTGGTGTCGGCGGCGGCGAGCATGAAGGACGCGCTGGCGGAACTGGCGCCGTTGTGCGCGAAGCAAACCGGGGTGACGCTGACGCCGAACCTGGGGGCTTCGGGCGTGCTGGCGCGACAAATTGAAGCAGGAGCGCCGGCAGATTTGTTCATTTCGGCGGATGAAGCCACCATGGATGAAGTGGAAAAAGCCGGGCTGCTGCTGGCCGGGACGCGGGCGCAACTGGTGGGCAATATACTAGTGATTGTGGTGCCGAAGGACAGCACCCTGAAGGTGAACGGGCCGGCGGCGCTGGAGGATGCGGCGGTGAAGAAGATTGGGATTGGCGACCCGAAGACGGTGCCGGCGGGACATTACGCGGAGCTGGATTTGGAGAAGGCGAAGGTGTGGGACGCGGTGAAGGACAAGCTGGTGCCGCTAGACAATGTGCGCACGGTGCTGACGGCCACGGCGGGCAGGAATGTGGACGCGGGAATCGTTTACAGCACGGATGCGAAGACGGAGCCGCGCGTGCGGGTGGCCTGGACGGCGCAGGCGGCGGACGGCCCGGCGATCAACTACCCGATCGCGATTTTAAAAAACACCCATGCGCCAGCGGCGGCGGCGCAGGTGCGCGAGTTTCTGCTGAGTGACACCGCGCGGGCGGTGTTTGCGAGTTACGGGTTCACCCTGCCGCCGAAACCCGCGGCGGGGAACGCTTCATGAACTGGGGGCTGATCACGTTCACCGTCGCGATGGCGGCGCTGGCCGTGGTGGTGACGCTGCCGGCGGCGCTGGCATTGGCGTGGATGCTGGCGCGGCGAAACTGGCCGGGAAAGCTTTTGGTGGAGGCGCTGGTGACGCTGCCGCTGGTACTGCCGCCGGTGGCGACGGGGCTGGTACTCTTGTTGGTGCTGGGACGGAACGGATGGATAGGCGCGGCGCTGCAACACTGGTTCGGGATGGAGATTGTTTTCACCTGGAAGGCGGTGGCGGCGGCGATGATGGTGATGTCGTTCCCACTGGTGGTGCGCGGGGCGCGGGTGGGTTTTGAATCGGTGGATCCGGCGCTGGAGGACGTGGCGCGGACGCTGGGGGCGAACCCGTGGAAGGTGTTTTTCAGCGTAACGCTGCCGCTGGCGCGGCGGGGCGTACTGGCGGGGGTGGTGCTGGGGTTTGCGCGGGCACTGGGGGAATTTGGGGCGACAATAGTGGTGGCGGGGAACATCCCCGGGCGGACGACGACGCTGCCGCTGGCGATTTACACGAACATTATTTTGGGGGATGATGCCGCGGCGCTGCAATTGATCGCGATATCGTTCACGCTGGCGCTGGCGGCGGTATTCCTGGGGGAGCGGCTGGCACGGCCACTGCCGGAGTTGCCGCGGGCATAAGCGGGCGCGGCGGGGGGGGGAAGGAAAATAAATAAGGCCGATGGGAGAAAATAAAAGGGCGCGCGGTGCGCCCAAGGTATTTGGGCTTGTGCCCATAGGCTGATTTATTATGGTGCGACTGTTATGCCATGCTCACGGATTGATTTTAACGCTGCGGCTGGAGGTGTTGACAGAGCGGCATGGCGGCAAAAGTGGGCGGTGGCGATGCTGGCGGTAGTAACGCTGGGTTTGGCGGGATGCTCCAAAGAGGCGGCGCCGGATGGGGGGCCGCCGGAAGTGCTGGTGACCAAGGTGACGCAGGGCGACGTACCGGTCACCTCGGAGTGGATCGGAACGATTCAAGGCATGGTGAACGCGAATATTTCGGCGAAGGTGAGCGGGTTTGTGCTGTCAAAGAATTATGTGGAAGGCTCGCTGGTGACACCGGGGCAGGTGCTGTTTCAACTGGATCCGCGGCAATACAAGGCCACGCTGGACGAGGCGAACGGCCAACTGGCGGAGGCGCAGGCGAAGCTGGGGAAGACGCAACTGGATGTGAAGCGGTTCACGCCGCTGGCGGCGGAGAGCGCGATCAGCCAGCAGGAACTGGATGACGCGGTGCAGGCGAATTTGGCAAACCAGGCAGCGGTGGTAGCGGCGCAGGCGGCGGTGGAGACCGCGCAAATCAATCTCGATTATTGCACGATCAACTCGCCGATTGAGGGGCGGTCGGGAATCGCGCAGGCGCAGGTGGGCGACCTGGTGGGGCCCTCAATGCAGACGCCGTTGACGACAATTTCGACGGTGGATCCGGTGCGCGTATATTTTCCGGTAACGGAACAGGGGTATTTGCGGTATGCGGCGGAGCAGACGGCGCTGGGGCGGTCCATGGAGGATCCGGATCCGCGGATGGATTTGCATCTTTACCTGGCGGATGGCTCGGAATACGCGCTGCCCGGCAAGTTTTACATTGCGAACCGGCAGGTGGACCCGACGACGGGGACGATATTGGTGGCGGGGCTGTTCCCGAACCCGCAATTTGTGCTGCGGCCCGGGATGTATGCACGGATTCGGGCAGTGACGAATATTTTGCCCAATGCGCTGAAGGTGCCGCAGAGCGCGGTGATGCAGGTGCAGGGTTCCTATCAGGTGGCGGTGCTGGGCGAGGGCAACAAGCTGGAAATGCGCCAGGTGCAGGCCGGGGACAAGACCGGGCAGGACTGGGTGATCACCTCGGGTTTGCAGCCGGGAGACACGGTGATTGTGGATGGGGCGCAGAAAATCCCGCCCGGGATGGTGGTGAAGCCGTCGCCCTATGTGCCGCCCGCGTCAAGTGACGCCGCTTTGCCCGCAGTGACCGCCGCGCCGGCGGAGTCGGTGCCGACGACACCGGCGAGCGCTCCGGCCGCCGCCACACCGGCCGCAACGACACCAGCCAGCACCACGCCGGCGGGTGGATAACACCGTGCGCCTGCGCGCCATCGTTCCAATACCGGCACGGCGCAGCGCAATTGATTTGTAAACGACCTTAACCGCAGGCCATGTCCAAATTCTTCATCAACCGTCCGATTGTCGCGATCGTGATCGCGATCATCATGACGATTTTGGGGCTGGTCTCGATGCTGGGATTGCCGATCGCGCAGTTTCCGAATATTGTGCCGCCGGAGGTGCAGGTGCAGGGGACTTACACGGGGGCGGATGCGCTGACGGTGCAAAACTCGGTGGCGGTGCCGATTGAGCAGCAGGTGAGCGGGGTGGACAACATGAGCTACATGTATTCCACGAGCGCGAGCAACGGGCAGATGACGCTGAAGGTGGATTTTTCGCTGGCGACGGATCCGAACATTGACCAGGTGCTGACGCAACTGCGGGTGTCGCAGGCGCAGGCGCAACTGCCGAGCGAGGTGAATGCGGCGGGGGTGACGGTGCAGAAGTCGCTGTCGTCACCGTTGCTGGTGTTGTCGCTGTATTCGCCGGACAAATCGCGGGACGCGCTGTTTCTGGCGAATTACGCGAACATCAACCTGAACAATGTGCTGACGCGGATCCCGGGGATTGCGACGGTGACAGTGTTTGGGGCGGGCCAATATGCGATGCGGATCTGGGTGAAGCCGGACCAACTGGCGAGCCTGGGGATCACGGTGCCGGAGATCATCAGCGCGATCCAGGCGCAGAACAAGGTGAACCCGGCGGGACAACTCGGCGGGGAGCCGGTGCCGGCGGGGCAGCAGTTCACCTACACGGTGCGCGCGCCGGGGCGGCTGACGTCGGTGAAGGAATTTGAGGACATTGTGCTGCGCGCCACGCCGAATGGCTCGCTGGTGCGGGTGGGGGATGTGGCGAAGGTGGAGATGGGGGGGCAATACTACAACCTGATCGGCCGCTACAACACCAACCCGGCGGCGGTGCTACTGATTTACCAACTGCCCGGGTCGAACGCGCTGGCGGCGGCGAACGGGGTGAAGGCGCTGATGGAAAAGATGAAGCTGTCGTTCCCGACGGGGGTGAAATACGACGTTTCGCTGGACACGACGCTGGCGGTGACGGAGGGGATGCAGGAAATGGAGAAGACCTTTCTGGAGGCGATCATCCTGGTGATCTTGGTGGTGTTTGTGTTTTTGCAGGGTTTCCGGGCGACGCTGATTCCGCTGTGCGCGGTGCCGGTGTCGTTGATCGCAACGTTCGCGCTGTTTCCGGTGCTGGGATTTTCAATCAACACGGTGTCGTTGTTCGGGCTGGTGCTGGCGATCGGGCTGGTGGTGGACGACGCGATCGTGGTGGTGGAGGCGGTGGAGCATTATATTGAGAAGGGGATGAACCCGAAGGAGGCGACGCTGAAGGCGATGAGCGAGGTGTCGGGCCCGGTGGTGGCGATCGCGCTGATATTGTCATCGGTGTTTTTGCCGACGATTTTCATTCCAGGGATCACGGGGCAGATGTACCAGCAGTTTGCGGTGACGATCGCGGTATCGGTGCTGTTTTCGGCGTTCAACGCGCTGACGCTGAGCCCGGCGCTGGCGGCGATGTTGTTGCGACCGCGGAAGGAAGCGCGCGGGCCGCTGGGGATGTTTTTCCGCTGGTTTAACCGGGTGTTTGGGCGGGTGCAGTCGCGCTATGTGGCGATGACGGGGGGGTTGATTCGCAAGCTGGCGCTGGCGGCGGTATTATTCCTGTTTTTCTGCGGGATGGCGGGATGGTTTGGGAAGAAGCTGCCCTCGGGGTTCATTCCGAACGAGGATCAGGGGTATTTCTTTGTGAATTTGCAACTGCCGGACGCGTCGTCGCTGCAGCGGACGAATGCGGCGGCAGAGCAGGCGTATGACATATTGAGCAAGCTGCCGGGAGTGCAGTCGGTGACGACGGTGTGCGGGTTCAGTTTGCTAAGCGGGGTGCAGAACACCTACAGTTCGTTTTTCTTTGTGGAGATGAAGCCGTGGAGCGTGCGCAACACGCCGGAGACGCGGTTGAGCGCGAATTTTTTCGCGAACATGAATGCGAAGCTGGGGGGAATTCCGCAGGGGATTTCGTTTGGGTTTCCACCGCCGGCAATTCCGGGGGTGGGGAATTCGGGCGGGGTGACGTTCATTTTGGAAGACCGGACGGGGGCCGGCCCGGATCATCTCGCGCAGCAACTGGACGCATTTTTGAAGGAGGCGAACAACCCGGCGAAGTATCCCGAGCTTTCGCGGGTGAGCTCGACGGCGCTGCTGAACGTGCCGCAGGTGTTCTTCGACGTGGACCGGGACAAGGTGCTGAAGCAGGGGGTGCAATTGTCGGACGTGTATCAGACGCTACAGACCTTCCTGGGCGGGTATTTCGTCAACTATTTCAACACCTTTGGCTACCAGTGGCAGGTGTTCGTGCAGTCCGAGGGGGAGTTTCGCGACAAGGTGGACAAGATGAATCTGTTTTATGTGCTGAACAAGGATGGGAAACACGTGCCGCTGAGCGCGGTGATCTCGGTGAAAGAGATCACGGGGCCGGAGTTCACGATGCGATTCAATCTTTACCAAAGCGCACAGGTCAACGCGATGGTGGATGCGAATTACAGCTCGACGGAGGGGATGGCGGCGATGGAGCGGGCGTTTGCGGCGTCCATGCCGAGCGGGATGGGGTTCGATTACATGGGGATGTCCTACCAGGAGGAACTGGCGCAGAAGGGGATTCCACCGGAGGTGATTTTCATGCTGTCGCTGCTGTTTGTATTTTTGATTTTGGCGGGGTTGTATGAGAGCTGGTCGCTGCCGTTCAGCGTGCTGTTGAGTACGCCGATCGCGGTGATGGGGGCGCTGGCGGGCATCTGGCTGCGGCGGCACCATTTTCCGTTTTTCGTGAATGACCTGTATGCGCAGATCGGGTTGATCACGCTGATTGGGCTGGCGGCGAAGAACGCGATTTTGATCGTGGAATATGCGAAGCTGGAATTCGACCGCGGGCGGCCGCTATTCGACGCGGCGATTGAGGGGTCGAAGCTGCGGCTGCGGCCAATTTTGATGACCTCTTTCGCCTTCATCTTTGGGTGCGTGCCGCTGGCGATTGCGACGGGTTCGGGAGCGGTGTCGCGCGAAATTCTGGGGACGACGGTGATTGCGGGGATGATGGCATCCACGGGGATCGCGATTTTCTTCATCCCGGTGGGTTTTTACGTGATTGAGAAGCTGTCGAAGGCAAAGCCGCACCCGGAGGCGGCAGCGGGAGAGCCACCCGCACCGCCAGCGGAGCCCGCGGCATCCGGCCACGCTTGACGAACCATGCACCGCATTGAAACCCAGGTCGGTGAATTAAGGCGGCTCCCGTTGCCGCCCTTGGTTCGCCATGGGCTGACGGTGGCGGCGCTGGTGGTGTTGCCGGGGTGCATGATGGGGCCGAACTACCAGAGGCCCAAGGTGGATACGCCAGCGGAATACCGCGGCGCGACGCAAAATGCGCCGGCAGGGAACACGACGACGGCGACCGCGCCGGTGGCCAATGTTACGGCGGCTGCGGTTCCCGCGGGCAATGGAACGGCGGCGGCAAGTCCGGCGACGCTGGCGGACCTGGCGTGGTGGCAACTTTACGACGATCCGGTGTTGCAGCAATTATTGCAGGAGGCGCTGAAGAATAATTACGACGTGCAGATCGCGGCGCAACGGGTGGAGCAGGCGCAGCAACTGGTGTTGGAGCAGCAGTCGGCCTTGTTTCCAAAAATTGGCTACAGCGGGGGCGTGAGCCGCGGGCGCAACCAGATACAGGGGAATTTGCAGCCGCAAGGCGGCTCGTACAGCTCGACGACGGCGGCGCAGGTGGGGTTGTCGTGGGAGATTGACGTGTGGGGCAAGCTGCGGCGGGCGGACGAGGCCTCGCGGGCGCAGTATCTGGCGACGGTGGAGGGACAGCGGGGCGTGTGGCTGTCGCTGGTGAGTGACGTGGCGACGACGTATTTTCAACTGATGGCACTGGACGCGCAGTTGCAGGTGGCGAAGAATGCGACCAAGACCTACACGGAGACGCTGCAATTGTTTCAGGAACGGTTGCAAGGGGGCGTGGCGACGCTGCTGGACACGTCGAGCGCGGCGGGGGCACTGGGGGCGGCGTCGGCGGAGATACCGGATATTGAGCGGCAGATTACGGAGACGGAAAACCAGTTGTGCGTGTTGCTGGGGCGCAACCCGGGGCCGATACCCCGCGGGACCTCGCTGACGGCGCAGAGTTTCCCGCCAGACGTGCCGGCGGGGCTGCCAAGCCAGTTGCTGGAGCGCCGCCCGGATATTTTGCAGGCGGAGCAGCAGATTCGCGCGGCGAACGCGGGCATCGGCGTGGCGAAGGCGAACTTTTTCCCGCAACTGAGCCTCACCGGGGCGCTGGGCAAAGTGAGCCCGGAGATGTCGGCGTTCACCGGCGGGGGGGCGAATGCGTGGTCCATTGCGGCGGGCCTGGCGGGGCCGATTTTTGAGGGCGGGTTGCTGACGGCGCAATACAAGGTGGCGTATTCGTCGTGGCTGGAGTCGAAGCTGGAGTATCAACAGACAGTGCTGACGGCGATGGGGGAGGTTTCCGACGCGCTGACGGACCGGCAAAAGCTGGCGGAGGTGCGGTTGCAGCAGGAATACTCGGTGAGCGCGTATGCGGAGGCGGTGGATGTTTCGATGAAGCGCTACGTGGCGGGGAAGGCGAGTTACTATGAAGTGCTGGACGCGCAGACAAAGTTGTTCCCGAACGAGTCGGACCTGGTGAACACGCGGCTGGCGGAATTGCTGGCGGTGGTGGATTTATACAAGGCGCTGGGCGGCGGATGGGCGCTGATGAAGGACGACGCATTCCTGCACAATCCCACCGCGGCGACGGCAGGGAACACGACTGCGCCGGCGACCGACGAGCCGCGTCCGGACATGCTGCTGGCGCCGCCGAGCGACCTGAATGCGAAGCCGGTGATGCTAGGGCCGGGAACGTCGGCCGGGCCCGGGTCGTACTTCCTGCCGCCGACGAACAACACCATGCCGTGAAGACGAAGCGCAATCCGCGGGTGGACGCGTATATTGCGAAGGCGGCGGAGTTTGCCCGGCCGATCCTGCGACAGGTGCGCGAGCTGGTGCATGAGGCATGCCCGGAGGTGGAGGAGGAGATTAAGTGGAGCTTTCCATTTTTTGTGCACCACGGGATTTTGTGCAGCGTGGCGGCATTCAAGGCGCATTGCACATTGGGGTTCTGGCACCAGGGGATGAAGCGTGTGCTGGGCGCGGGCGGCGACAAGCCGGGCGCGATGGGGCATTTTGGGCGGATCACGCGGCGGGAGGATTTGCCGGATGATGCGACGCTGCGGCGGTATATCCGGGAGGCGGCGAAATTGAATGAGTCGGGCGTGCCAGGCCGCCCGGCGAAGAAACCGCAGGGGGAACTGCCGACGCCGAAGGATTTGGCGGCGGCGTTGAAGAAGCACGCGCGGGCTGCGAAGACGTTTGCAGACTTCAGCACGACCCACCGGCGGGAGTATGTCGAATGGATCACGGAGGCGAAGCAGGAGGAAACACGGCAGAAGCGCTTGCGGACAGCGGTGGAATGGCTGATGGAGGGAAAATCGCGGCATTGGAAATACCAGCGGAGTTGAGGAGGGTGCTTTTAGATTGGCGGGCGGCCGCGCGTGATGCTGTAATGAAGTGCTGCTTGTGCCTAAAAATGGCCGGACAGTGCGCCATGGCCGACACCAAAAGAATTGAGCAGCCGATACCGTTCCGGCCCGTGCTGGTGGATGCGTTGAAGGGTTATTCGGCGAAAAAGTTTTTGGCAGACTTGAACGCGGGCGTGACGGTGGCGATGGTGGCGATTCCGCTGGCGATGGCATTTGCAATTGCGAGCGGGATGACGCCGCAGGCGGGGCTGGTGACGGCGGTGGTGGCGGGGTTTTTGATTTCGGCCCTGGGCGGCTCGCGCTACCAGATCGGCGGCCCGACGGGGGCGTTCGTGCCGATTTTGGCGACCATCGTCCTGGTGCACGGCGCGGAGAATTTGCTGGTGTGCACGTTCATGGCGGGGGTGATGCTGTTTTTGATGGGGGCGTCGGGGTTGGGGAAGGTGATTAAATACATTCCGTATCCGGTGACGATGGGGTTCACGAGCGGGATCGCGGTGATTATATTCACGGGGCAGATCAAGGATTTCCTGGGGCTGCCGATTGACAAGCTGCCGGCGCAGTGCTTCGCGCAGATGGAGCTTTACGCAAAAACGCTCGGGAGCGTGGACGGGGCGACGCTCGCGGTGGGCGTGGCCGTGGTGGCGCTGGTGGCGCTGTGGCCGGCGAAGTGGCAGCGGCGGATGCCGGGCTCGATCGTGGCGCTGATCGCGGCGACGCTGGCGGTAAAATGGCTGGGGTTAAAGGTGATGACAATTCAAGAGGCGTTTCCCGGTGGGATTCCGCAGGGGTTTCCCGCGTTTCACTGGCTGGATCTGGACTGGCAAAATGTGCAGGACTTGATGGGGTCGGCGATGACGGTGGCGATGCTGGGGGCGATTGAGTCGCTTTTATCGGCGGTGGTGGCGGACGGGTTGACGAACGAGCGGCACGACTCGAACCAGGAGCTGATGGCGCAGGGGATCGCGAACATGTGTTCGCCGCTGTTTGGCGGGATTGCGGCGACAGGGGCGATTGCGCGGACGGGCACGAACATCCGCTGCGGGGCGGTGACGCCGGTGGCGGGGATCGTGCATGCGCTGACGCTGCTGGGGATTTTGCTGGTGGCGGCGCCGCTGGCGGATGGAATACCGTTGTGCGCGCTGGCGGGGATATTGCTGGTGGTGGCGTTCAAGATGGGGGAGTGGCACGAGTTTGCGCGGTTGCGACGGATTCCGCACAGTGACGCGCTGGTGTTCGTGACGGTGTTTTTGCTGACGGTGCTGATGAACCTGACGTGGGCGGTGGGGGTGGGGATGGTGCTGGCGTCGTTGCTGTTTATCAAGCGGGTGTCGGAGACCTCGGAGGTGACGGCGCTGGACGACGGGCACCCGGCGAGCGGGGAGCGGCCGGTGTGGGCGGACGAGGGGTGGCCGGAGGGGGTGTATGTGTTCCGGGTGCAGGGGGCGTTTTTCTTCGGGACGGCGGACATGCTGGAGACCTCGCTGCGGCGGGCGGGGGCGAAGCTGCGGGTGATGATTTTAGTGTGCGACGACGTATTTTCGATGGACGCGACTGGACTCAACGCGCTGGAAAGCCTGAACGAGCGGCTGCGGGGACACGGGCGGCGCCTGATTTTGTGCAAGGTGCCGCGGCAGCCGCTGGCAGTGCTAAAGAAGAGCGGGTTTTTGGACGAGTTGGGGGCGGAGAACTTGATGGGGACGCTGGAGGAGGCGCTGGAGCGGGCGCGGGGGATGGTTTCCAGCGGGAGTGGGGAGAAGGCGACCTAGATCGTTTTCAAATATAGTGTAGCTATCAATTTAGACAAAAAGAGCGGACGCCTCGGAGCGACGGCCCTACAGTGGATGGGGTCAGTCCTTAGTGCGTCGCGGGCGCGGCGGGTTGGTAGGGCGTGAGGCGGTCGAGCTCGCCATCGGGCTTGAGCCACGCCTGCCAGAGGCGGCGATCGGGGTAATAGCGGGCGACGCTGGCGTCGCGGCTGGGGCCGAGGC
Organism: uncultured Opitutales bacterium; assembly: GCA_964503425.1. GTDB lineage: Bacteria > Verrucomicrobiota > Verrucomicrobiia > Opitutales > JABDGR01 > CAZDAQ01. Next base: position 362 of record CAZDAQ010000058.1, on the reverse strand, counting down.
TATGGGCGAAGACGACGGTTTGGGCGTCAATGTCGGGGCCGTTGTAAACCCACTCGGCGAAGGCGGGCTGGCCTTCGGCGGGCATGACAAAAACGACGTGACTGCGGTGATCGAGGGCGGACTGGGTTTCCAAATTGCCTGTGAGAGCGAGGCGGTCGAGCGTCCAAGGAGGAGGGAAGGTGCCGTTGGCGGTTTGGAGGTCGAGGATGTGGCCAGCCCAGCCGAGGAGGATGAGGCCGAGGACGGCGGGGTGCAGGCGCCAGCCCCGCCAGCGAAGCGTGCAGAGTCCGCGAAAGCCGAGCGTGATGAGCACGGCGAGCGGGGCGGCCCAGGCGGCGGCGTAATGTTGAAAGCCGAAAAAG
>CAZDAQ010000057.1:0-15687 GCA_964503425.1 uncultured Opitutales bacterium | reverse complement strand
ACCACGCGCCGCCCAGTTGGCCGGTCCGCAGCCGTCCGTTAGCACCCTCACGCGCAAAGCCCGCTTCGCCCCTCACCTGGCGAATCCCGCCCAACGCCGCGCGACCACCGCCAAGGCTAGGACTCTACCGCAAAAACGCCTCATGCAACCCACCATCCACCGCCAGCACCTGCCCCGTCGTCTTGCTCAGCCGGTCGCTCACCAGCAGGAAATACGCCTCCGCCTGATCCGCCGGCGTGATCGGAGTCTTGGTCAATGTCCGCTCCGCATAAAACTGCGCCAGCTTGCCCACGAGCGAATCCGTCGCCTCGTCCTCCGTGTAGGCAATGTTGTATTTCGCCAGCGAACCAATAACCCGGTCGCGCGGGAACATCGCGCTGCCCTGCACCACTGTCGCCGGCGCCACCCCGTTCACCCGCACCAGAGGCGCCAGCTCAATCGCCATCTCTCCCACCAGGTGATTCGCCGCCGCCTTCGACGTATCGTAGGCCACCGACCCCTTCTTTGCCACGGCCGCGTTCGCCGAGGTCGTCAGCACCAAACTCCCGCGCAACCCCTGCTCCCGCCAGGTCTTCGCCGCCTCATCGCCGACCAGGTAGCCGCCAGTTACGTTGATGGCAAAAGTCAGCGCCCATTTTTCGTCCGGTATATGCCCGCTCGTGTCACTCGGCACAAAAATTCCTGCCGTCACGCAAATCGCGTCGAAACCGCCATAAGCCAGCGCCACATCGTCCAGCATCCGCCGGATGCTCTCCCGCTTGGTGATGTCCACGGCCAGCCCCGTCGCCGGACCGCAATTCGACAGCCCGGTGCCCGCCACGCCGATGCCCACTCCGTGCTTCGCACAAATCTCCTTCGCCGTTGCCGACGACGCCGCCTCGTTCACGTCCGCGCACACAATATGCCCGCCCTCCGCGACCAGCCGGTGCGCCGTCTCCTTCCCAATCCCCGAACCCGCGCCAATCACGATCACCACCCGCCGCGCCAGTTCTTTTTCCTTCGGCATCCGTTTCAACTTCGCCTCCTCCAGCAGCCAGTATTCGATGTCGAACGCCTCTTGCTGCGGCAGCGCCACATAGCGGTCCATCGCCTCCGCTCCGCGCATCACTTCCACCGCGCAGTTGTAAAATTCCGCCGTCACCCGCGATTCCGACTTGTCCTTCCCCCACGCCACCATCCCCAGCCCCGGAATCAGCACCACCGTCGGGTTCGGGTCGCGCATCGCGGGCGAGTTTGCCCGGCGGCACTTCGCGTAATACGCCGCGTAATCCGCCCGGTAAGCCTCCAGCCCCGCCGCCAGCTTCTGCTTCAACGCCGCCACGTCCTCCTTCTGCGGGTTCCAGTCCACATACAACGGCTTGATCTTCGTCCGCAAAAAATGGTCCGGGCACGATGTTCCGAGTTCCGCCAGCCGCGGCGCATCCTGTGCATTCACAAACCGCAAAATCTTTGCGTCGTCCTGCACCGTTCCGATGAACCGCTTCTCCCGCGACACCTGCCCGCGCAGCCACGGCAGAATCGCCGCGAACGTCTCCCGCCGCTTTTCCGGCGCCAAAGTTTGATATTTTGCTCCGCCAAACGCCGCGGCATCCCCGCCCTTCGCCGCGTATTTCGCCTCGATGAACGCCGCCGCCCGCTCGATGAAGTCCAGCGTCAGCCCGTAACACTCTTTGTCGTCATCAGCCCAGGAAATAAACCCATGCTGCCCCATCATAATCGCCCGCACTTCCGGACTTTTTCGCGCGATTTCCTGCATCGCCAGCCCGAGTTCGAAACCCGGCCGCATCCACGGCACATACGCCATCTCCCCGCCAAAAATTTCCCGCGTAAGTTCCACGCACCGCGCACTCGCCGCCACCGCGATGATCGCATTCGGGTGCATGTGGTCCACATGCTTCCCCGGCAAAAAGCTGTGCAAGGGCGTGTCAATGGACGATGCCCGTGGGTTCAGGTTGAACGTCGCATGCGCATACATTCCCACCATGTCATCCTCCGCCGGCGCCTTCAGTCCCTTGTCCTTCCGTCCGGCATACAGCTCCTGCAACCCCAGCAGCTTGCGCTGGTAGAGTGACGAAAAATTTTCCCGCTGGCTCGTTCGCAAATCACCGCCCGATCCCTTTACCCACAAGACCTCCTCCGCTTTGCCCGTCAGTGGATCCTTCTCCAAAATCTTCGACGAGGTATTGCCCCCGCCGGTGTTTGTGATGCGCTGATCCCCTCCAAGCAAATTCGATCGGTAAACCAGCCGGCCCACTGCGTCCAGCGCCGCCGCCTTCGCTTCGTCCCAGGCATAATCCACATGATGATAATTTTTCATGGATAAAAAAGCTTTGTAATTTTTCCGCCATGTGCCGCTAAAAAGCCGATCCGTCCGCTTTCGTGCCACAAAGATAAACCTCCAGGCCCAGTCGCTCGGCCAGTTTCGCCTTCGCATACAGGCACAAATCCGCCTCCTCCGCGCTGTTCGCATAGGCCACCTGCAAATGATTCGCCTTGTGCCGCGCCATCATCTGGTCGCGCGACACCCCATACGTCACCGCATGCATGATCGGCCACTGGGGAGTCGTCTCTTTCCACCGTCGCCGTGTTTCCACCTCGGGCAGCGCCACCACTTTTGCCCGCCCCAGATCCATTTTTAGCCCGCCGTGCTCTATGTAGATGCGGCTCCAGATCACTTCACCCGGCTTGGCCACGCCAGTGCAGGTGGACCCACCCAGCCGGAAATACATCGGCGGCTGCCGGTGCCCGACCGTCCCCTCGTAACCGCCGATATGATGCGCCGGCGGCGCTCCGCCCGAAATCAGCCATACCCAGACATAGTCCGGCACCGTCCCCGACTTGTCTGCATCACCCCACCGCAAATCATGCAACGTGTTCTCCACCGGCTGCCCCAGCGCCTTGTGCACCCGCTGGGTAAAAATCCCATCCAGCCCCGCGCATTCGTCCACCTCGTTAAAATGCGTGAACGGCTGCCCCGGTTTGATAATCTTGCCCTCCTTGGTCCGCGCCGGTGGCCGTTCCGCGTTGTTCAACAGCCCCTCCACCAAGTCCGACGCCGGGCACAAATCCTTCAAGCCCTGCTGGTATTGAATGCCAATCGCCTCGCACCCAAATTCGTCCCCGATGCGGCAGGCCGCCACATACATCTTGCACTGCGACAACACCTGCGCCTCCGTCAAATCCGTTTCCTCCTTCGGCCCGAAATTAAACTTCATCCCTTTGCGCCGCAGCCATTGATAAACCGCCCGCGCCTCCACGTCCGTAACCTGCGTCATCGCGTAATACAGCGCGCTTTGCGACAGCCGCTCTTTGTAAACCCCGGTGGGGAAGAGCAGTTCATCCGGCACGATCGCGTTGAACATCCCCATGCACCCTTCGTCAAAAATCCCCATGATCGCCTTGCGCGACTGCAAGTCCTCGGCAATCGCCTTTGCCACCTTGCGCGCCGCCTTCGGCACGTCGGCTTCCTCCAGCGGAACCACATGGTTGGTCTTGTGCTTTACCCGCCCTTCTTTCAGCCACCGCTTCAGTCCCTTGCGGAAAAACTTGTCCTCAAAATCCTCGCTCCACAACGTGGAGTATTCCACGCCCGCCTTCGTCAGCGAGCCGTTCAAGTTCAGCATGCCCACCAGCCCCGGCCACCGCCCCGACCAATTCGCCAGCGTCAGAATCGGCCCCTCGTGGCTCACCAGCCCGTGCAAAACATGGTGGCTGTATTGCCAGGCGCTCTCCGCCACGATCAAAGGCAGCTTCCGGTCGATTCTCGCAAACACCGCCATGCCTTCCTTCTGGCTCCCGATGAACCCGTGCTTCTGCTCCTTGATATAGGGGTGCGCTCGCACCAGCTCATAACCCGCCTTCTCGACCGCCGCGCGCACCTTGCCTTCCATCTCCGCCTGCGCGGGCCAGCAGGTTTGATTGGCAGCCACGCGCAAGTCGCCGCTCGCGACCAGCAAAACTTGCGGCTTCGACGATTGTTTGGCTTTGGGCTTTTTGCTCACGGGGTGTAACGAGGGGGTCAACACGCTACTGCTCCCGCCCCGCTTGGCCAACACAAAGCGCCGGGGGTTTCCCCTCCTCACCGGCTCTCCAAAGTATGCCGGGTCACCTCCGGTGGACAGAAAAACCGCGCCGGCAATCGGCATGCCCCCGCTCCGCGGCTCGTATAACCCGCCATGCCTCCTTGGTCCCACGTCCCCCGCATCAACCGCCGGGGTGCATGGGCATTGTTTACCGGCGACCACCCGCCCGGCAGGCACATTTGCCCGCCGTGCGTGTGCCCGCTCAACTGCCCGGCAAAACCCGCCCCTGCCGCCCGCGCATAAGTGCCGGGTGTGTGCGAAAGCAGCAAGGCGCACGCCTCCGGCGGCGCCGCCGCTCGCGCCTTGGCGACATCGGCCGTTTGGTAGGTGTGGTCATCATCCACTCCGGCTATCCACAATTCCGCCCCATGCCACCGCCACACCGCCGCTTCATTCAGTAACACCTGCCAGCCCAACGCCTCCAAACCTGGCACCATTTCCAGCGCGTCATGATTGCCCAGCACGGCAAAGACCGGCGCCTCCGGCCTCAGCGCCCGCGTCAACTCCCGGCAAGCCGCCACGGCTCCGTCCCATTCGTGCCGCGTGTGCGCCCGGTAGTCGCCCGTCAAGACCACCGCGTCATATTCCCAGCCTTCCAGCGCACGGACCACCGCGGGCACAATCCCAGGATCCATGTCCGCGTGCAAATCACTCAGGTGCAGCAACCGCGCCCCGCGCAACGGCTTTGGCAAATCCCGCAACCGCAAAACATTTTCCTCCCGCCGCACCGCCAGCATGTTGCGCCGCCCCCACTCCGTCAGCCCCAGCACCCGCAGGGCCTCCCACAACAATTTCATGCGTTCGAGCAGCCGGTGGAGGTTCACCCGCCCCGTTTCCTCCACTTCCGGGTCGGCCTCGATCATGGCCTGCATTTGCAGGCGCCGGCGCAACACCTCCGGGCCACCCAGCCGCTTGGCGAAAGCCGCCAGGTCCTCTTCCGAAAGCGTGGAAGACGCAGCGGGAGGCAGGTTCATCGGAAAAACTGGCGCGGCCGGAGCGGCCTTATGGGGGCGTGCCGCCATTTTGCTGGGCCGCATTCAGTTCCTGTTGCAACGCCTTGATTTCATCTTTGTTCGTTTGCAGTTTCCCCTGTAAAAACTGGCGGTCATTTGGGGAAGTGCTGGGATCCGCGATTTGCACGGACAAATTCGCGTCGTCGCTTTTGAGGCTGGCAATCCGGTCCAGCAGGTTTTGTGTCACGGCGGAATCCACCGCCGTCGGGTGCTGGGTTCCCGACGCCTCAATCGAGCCCAGGTTCATCGGTAGCGTTTTTAGAAACGCCTGGTCCGCCTGCCCAAGCCTGGTCAGCGGATAACTGTGGGTCGTCCCATCCGTCATCAAGGTAAATTTCACATCCGTGCTCGAACGTCCCAGCAGGCTCACCTGGAGCTCGCGCCCGCTCTGGTCGGCGATCGAACATTGCACCGGATAAGTCAGATTCAGTTGGACTTGCGGCATGAGCGCAATGAGCTTCTGGTCCGCATCGCTCAACATGGCGATCGGGTAATAGCGGGTGGACCCGTCCGTCAGGGCGTAAAGTTTCAGCAACTGGGGTGAAGCCGCGTCAATCCGCGCTGCGATGGACTTCCCGTCCTGATCCGTCAGCGTGTATTCCATCGGGAAGCGCATGTTCAAATTCACCGGCAGCAGGTTGAGGAACTTCTGGTCCGCGTCCGACAGAAAGGTCACCGGGGTATAGACGGTCGTGCCGCTATCCTTCAGCGTGTATTTTACCACCGCCGGGTTGCGGGCCAGAATATGGGCTTCGATGCGTTTGCCCTGCGCGTCGGTCAGCGTGCGATCCACCGGATACTCCAGCGTCATGTAGGAAGGCAGTTGCCGCACGAACAATTGATCCTGCGCGGACAACTCGGCAATCGGCTGCGCCTGCGGCTTCCCGTCGGGCAGCACCTGGTAATTCACCGTGTCCGACGAATGTCCCAGGAAACGCACCGTCTTGGCGTGGCCCTGCGCGTCCGTCATGATGTAGTCCACCGGATAATCGAAGGTCAGGGTCTGCGGCAGCGTCTGCACCAGCGCCTGGTCCACCGGCGACAGCGCGGAAATCAAACGGTAATGCGCCACGGCGTCCGCCGGGATCGTGTATTTCACCCAGTTGTCGCTGCGCGCCTCAATCCGCACCGGCTGCGCGCTGCCCTGCTTGTCGGTCAGCACGTAATCCAGCGGCACCCCCATCGTAAAATTCACCGGCAGTTGCCGGGCAAAGGCTTGGTCCTCCGGCGCCAGTTCCGTAATCGGGTAGTAGTGGGTCGTGCCGTCGGCCAGCAGGGTAAACCGCACGGCGTCATCCGCCCGGCCATCCAGCCGCACCTGCATCTTGTGCCCCTGCTCATCCGTGAGCACCCGTTCCTGCGGCAGGCGGTATTGCCATGAAAAGTAATAATATGCCCATCCGCCCCCCGCCAGCACGGCCATAAAGACCAGTCCGCGCAATACCGTCACCCATATCCCCGGCGAAAAGGATGCGTTCTCCGGTGAGCGCTCATAGTGCCTGGGTGACAGCGGGGGAGGCATGGAGACAAAGAAAAAACCTCGCCTTGCGATAGCTACGGCGATTGCCATCAGCATCATTCAAACCGGCCACCCCGTCAAGCCTGTGTCGCCGAATCCCGCGGCATTGCAGGGGGCATCCCCGCCTTTGGTTCACCCACGCGTCACGGCGATCATTGCTGTGCGCCACCCTGGATGGCCGCAATGGCTTTCTTCAGATGATCAATCTGTGCCGTTTCGTCCCGGATGCGGTTCTGATAAACTTCCTTCTGTAGCTTGCTGATAACCGGCTCCGTCATCCAGCTCTGGGTATTCAGGATATCCTGTTGCAATTGGGCAATCTCGTCCTCCAGATCCTTCACCAATGGCGGTTTGGGTGGAGGCGCGGCGGCCGGATTTGGGGCCGGCGCATCCTGCTTGTTGACGGCCAGCAATTGAATCCATGCCCGATCCTGCGCCGAGAGCTTCTCCAGGGGGTAGGTGAATACGGTACTCTTGTTTTCCACCGTGAAGCTGATCGTGTCGTTGCTGCGGCCTTCAATTTTGGCGACGATGGCATTGCCGTGTTGGTCCCGCAACGTGCAGTCCACCGGATAGTCCAGGCTCAGGTTGACCGGCATGAGATTCGCCAGCCACTGGTTCCACTGCGACAGCGCGGCGATCGGAATGTAGTATTCACCACCGTCGAGTTCCTCCCGATACTTGAAAACGCTGTCCGTGCGACCCTCGACCCTGGCGTGTATCTTTATCCCATCCGTCGTCCATAAAATTTGCTCCTGCGGGTAATGCTGCAAAGTGAAATACCACCAACTGCCGACCGCCACCACCGCAAACACCGCCACATAAATGGCGAGGCGAATCAACCGCACCAGCAGACCCGTCGAAAATGCGGAGTCACGCGGCTGCGAAAACTTCTGCGCATAGTGTTGCGGTGCCAAGGGGGGAGGCATAACAGACAAAACGCAACCCGCATTTTGTGGCAGTTGCTTTTATCCCTGACGCTAACGCCTCCTGCGACTGACCGTCAAGCCTCCGCCACCCCCTTCCGCCCGCCTAAGAGGCGAATTCCGCCCGTCCCACCGCCCAGACATTGAACGCCAACGGCGACCCCGTGCCCGGCTCGACTCGAACATGTCCACCGGCCGCCTCCACCAGTGCCAAACCCGCCGCAATGTCCCATAGCTTGATGGACTCCTCGTAATAGGCGTCCGCCCGTCCGCTGGCCACATACGCCAACGCCAGCGCCGCGCTGCCCAGCATGCGAATTTTCTTAAATTTCTGCACCTGCTCGACAAATCCCCGCACCGCCGCTCCGCCCCGGTCCATCCCCGAGGGAAAACCCGTGCACAACACCGCCCGCGCCACATCCGGCGCCCACCGCGGCGCCTGTTTGCGCCCGTTGAAGGTGAATCCGAGCCCCGCACCGCCCGCATACAACTCTTCCCGCCAAAAATCGTAAACCACGCCCAGCACCGGTTTGCGGCCTCGCCACAACCCGATGCTCACACATGCCCCGGGCATCCCGCGCAGGTAGTTGAACGTCCCATCCAGCGGGTCCACTGCCCAATAAAGCTCATCCCGCCCAAGCAAGCTGGCGTCGCCCCCGATCTCTTCGCCAATCACCGGCAGCTTTGTCCGCGCCAGCCGCGCCCGGATCAGCTTCTCGCTGTCCACGTCCGCCTGCATCTTCACGTCGTGTGCCGACTCGAAATTCACCGTCCGGTCGGAGCGCCGGGCCAACGCCGAACCCGCGGCGCGGGCGGTGGCGGTCGCCAGGGTTAGAAGTTCGGCTGGGTCTTTCATGGAAATTAAATGAAACCGCCATCCTGCCGATATATTCCTGCGCGGCAAGCTCAGGCTGCGGTCGCAGGCGGAATTTCATCCCTGCTTCCGGCATTCCTGCGCTTCTGTATTAGCCTTGCACCGGGTTTGCCCGAAACCTAGCCTCAAACAGCCTTCCGGCTCGAAAACATCCTGCGCGCCATTCATTCCAACAGCCTTCGCCGCTTCCCGCCATGTCCGTTGACTTCCTCGCGCGCCTCCAGTTCGCCTTCACGGTTTCGTTTCACTATTTCTATCCGCCGATGTCCATCGGCCTTTCGATTCTCCTCGTGCTAATGGAGTCGCTCTGGCTCAAGACCAAAAACCCCCTTTACCACAACATGGCGCGCTTCTGGACGCGCATTTTTGCCCTAACCTTTGCCATCGGCGTGCCCACGGGCATTGTGATGGAATTTGAGTTCGGCACCAACTGGTCCACCTATTCCCGCTTCGTTGGCGACGTCTTTGGCAGTCCGCTGGCGGCCGAGGGCATTTTCGCCTTCTTTCTCGAATCCGGCTTTCTGGCGATCCTGCTCTTCGGCTGGGACCGCGTGGGTCCGCGCCTACATTTTTTCGCCACGTGCATGGTCGCGCTTGGCTCGCACTTTAGCGCCATCTGGATTGTGGTCGCCAACTCCTGGATGCAGACCCCCGCAGCCTATCACCTCGTGCGCCAGAGCGTGAAGCCCGATGGCACCCTGCTCACGCTGCCCAATGGCTCTCTGGTCGAAACGCCCCTTCCCCTGGATTACGTTTATATCCCAGGTGATCGGGTCCGCGCCGTGGTGGACAGTTTCTGGGGCATGGTTTTCAACCCCTCCTCGATGCAGCGACTGACTCACGTCGTGCTGGCCGCCTGGCTCACCGGCGTCTTTGTCGTCCTCAGCATCAGCGCCTACTACCTGGTGCGCCGCCGCCACCTCGAGTTCGCCCGCGCCTCCATGAAAGTCGCCCTCGCTTTCGGTTGCGTCACCGCTGGCCTGCAAATGCTCAGTGCCGACGCCACCGCCCGCGGCGTCGCTGAACACCAGCCCGTCAAACTCGCCGCCATGGAAGGCCTCTGGCAAACCGGCCCCGATGCCCCCTTAGGCATTATTGGCACCGCCAGTTGGGTGCGTGACGCCCAAGGCAATAAAATCGGAGTGCAAACCACGGATCTGCACATCCCCGGCATGCTCTCGATTCTCGTTTCCGGCAATTTCACCCATCCGTTTGACGCCTCCAAGACCGTCGTGCCCGGCCTCGACCAGCTTCCGAGCGACCAGTTTATCCTTCAACGTCATCCCAATGCCACCCCCGTGCAATTGCCGGCCCTGCGCGCCCAATACTGGCCGCCCGTCCCGGCGCTCTACCAGGTTTACCACCTGATGGTTGGCGCCGGCGTCGCCATTGTGGCCCTTTGTGTGGTTGGCGCGTTTCTTTGGTGGCGTGGCCTGCTGTGGAATACCGACCTCCTTATCACACGCTGTTACCTCTGGCTGCTCGTGCCCAGCGTGCTTCTGCCCCAAATCGCGAATCAAGCAGGGTGGTATACCGCCGAACTTGGCCGCCAGCCGTGGATCGTTTACAATCTCCTCAAAACTTCCGACGCTTTTTCCAAGTCGGTGAAGGAAGGCGAAATCATCGTCTCCATCATTGGTTTCGGCCTGGTTTACGTTCTTCTGTTCATCCTCTTCATCTACCTGCTTAACGCCAAAATCCACCACGGTCCCACCGAGATGGAGCAAAGTTCCGCCCTCCCCGAAAAATGGGATTACTCCATCCAGCGCAACCACATCGCCGATGCCTGAACCCGCTGTAACTCCACCGCTTTTGAATTTTTCAACCTGAACCCTGAATTTCCGCATGTCCGTCCTCGACTCTTATCTGCCCACCATTTGGTTCATCCTCGTCGGCGTGCTTTTCACCGGGTATGCGATGCTGGACGGCTTTGACCTCGGCGTTGGCGGGCTCCACCTGTGGGTGCGCAAAGATGAGCACCGCCGGCTCTTTCTCAACTCCATCGGCCCTGTCTGGGACGGCAACGAGGTCTGGCTCGTCACCGGCGGTGGCGCGCTCTTCGCCGCGTTTCCCGTGGTCTACGCCGCGGTGTTTTCCGGTTTCTATCTGGCGTTTATTCTCCTGCTTTTCTGCCTTATCTTTCGCGCCGTCTCCATCGAATTCCGCAGCAAGCACGATTCTCCGGCCTGGCGTGGATTTTGGGACTTCAGCTTCTCCGCCAGCAGCGTCATTGCCTCCATCCTCATCGGCGTCGCCATGGGCAACCTCATCCAAGGCATCCCGCTTGATGGCCAGCAGGAATACACGGGCGGTTTCCTTAACCTCCTTTCTCCCTACGCAGTCTTCACTGGCATTACGACGGCCGCGCTCTTCGCCATGCATGGCGGCATCTACCTCGCCATGAAAACTGAGGGCGAGCTGCACGAGATTGTCCGCCGCTGGGCCTGGCGCACTGTGCTTGTTTTCCTGGGCTGCTATCTCATCTTCAACGTCTGGACCCTTGTCGCCATGCCCCATGTGCGGGAAATCCTCGCCGAACGCCCCTACACGGCCATCCTCCTGATTATCAACGTCCTGCTTGTGCTGGCCATCCCGCGCGAGCTTTTCCACCGCCGGGATTTCCGCGCCTTCCTTTACTCCTGCGGCTCCATCGGCCTGCTCATGGCGCTCTTCGCCTGCACCATGTTTCCCAACCTCGTCTATTCGAGCCACGCGCCGGCGGATTTCAACCTCAACCAGTACACCCTCGCGAGCAATCCCTGGAACCTGACCATCAACAACTCCCGTTCCACGGATCTCACCCTCCGCAACATGCTCGTTATTGCCGTCATTGGTGTGCCCATTGTCATTTCCTACACGGTCTGCATTTACTGGATCTTCCGCGGCAAGGTAAAAATTCATCGCGACAGCTATTAGAAACTTTTTCCTGCTTTGCGGCGTTTGACTTAGGCGCGATTATTGCTATCCTAAGTCCAGTGGCCATCACGTCCTCTTCTTCCTCAGGTAACGGTTCGCGGGTCATGGCCCTCGATGCGCTGCGCGGTCTCCTTGTTGTTGCCATGGCGCTCAACCATGTGCCCACCACTCTCGACGACTTTACCAACCACCCGCTCGGCTTTATGAGTTCCGCCGAGGGCTTTGTGTTCTTGTCCGGCCTGATTGGCGGTTACGTTTATGTAAAAAAAATCTGGAAAAAGGGCGTGGCCTCGGCTGGAGCGTGCTGCTGGCGGCGCGCCGGTACCATCTACGCCTACCACATTGCGGCCTTCCTGATTGTTTTTGCGTGGCTTGGGGCCTTTGCCCTGGCGGGTGACGGCCTGCTGCCCTTCAACGCCCCGCCCCTCATGGCGGAGCACCCCGGAACGGCCCTTTGGTCCGGCCTCCTCCTGCTCTACCAACCATCGCTCTTTGACGTGCTGCCCATCTATTTCCTGATGTTGCTCTGCCTGCCCGGAATACTTGTGGCCTTGGAGCGCGGCCATCGTGCCGTTGTTGTTGGAAGCAGTTTGGGTGTGTGGGTGCTGGCAAACTATTTCATGCCCCAAACGCCTTATTCCGGTGAGTGGGTGCGGTTGGGCGTTTTTAACCCTGCGGCGTGGCAGCTCCTCTTTGTGGCTGGCGCGGTTTTCGGCCATGCCTGGGCTAACGGCATTAAGCCCGTGACGTTGCCCCGCTGGTTAATCCTCGGCGCTTCGGCGTTTGCCCTGGCCTGCTTTGGCCTGCGTCACGCCCTGATTGCTCCCGGACCGCTTGCTTCCACTCTCGACTGGCTTACCAACAAGAACAACCTCGCCCCCCTGCGCCTGGTAAACGCCTCCATCCTCTTCTACCTCACTTATCTGGCTGTTGCCCGCTGGCCGCGGCTCTTCCACTGGCAACCTCTGGCGTTTCTCGGTCGGAACGCACTGCCCGTTTACGCCGCCCATATCCTGGTCGCCTACTTTATCAACACCTTTCCCAACCTCTTCGCGGAAAACACCGCCGAGCGCTGGTTTTCCACCATATTGATGGTTTTGAGCCTCTTCGCCGTGGCCACCCTGCACTCCTTCATTACGGCGACCCGGCGCAAGCCCCACATTACCACTACCGCCCGGCGGCCATACCCCGAGACACTCCCGTCCGCTTCCATTCCTGCGGCCTTCAAATCGTTTTCCCGCTGAGCGATTTGCCGCCTGTTGGCCCAGGCGGTTGGCCTACATCGTCCGGGCAAAGGCAAAGGAGTCTCCGCCGATAGACCGTTGTCGCGGGCTGTTGCGGTCTTGCCGTCCCCTCGCCCGCAGGCTAAGTCATGCAGCATCCGCAGTTTCCAGACGCGTCCCGGCACGCCTCCTGCTCCCATCTTCCCGTCCGCCCCCATTCACCCATGTTCGAAAAATACCAGACCGAGGACTTTTTTGACGAAATGTTCTCTGCTGATGGAGCCCGCAACGTCCGGCCCCATTACCGCAAACTTTACGAGCGATTTCAGACCCTGACTCTCGAAGAATTCGAGCAAAAACGCCAGAGCGTGGACCTCGCCTTCCTCCGCCAAGGCATCACCTTTACGGTTTATAATGACGACGAGGGTACTGAGCGCATCTTCCCCTTCGACCTCATTCCCCGCATCATCCCGGCTGACGAATGGGAACTCCTCGAACGCGGCCTCAAGCAGCGCATCACCGCCCTCAACCTTTTCTTAAAGGACGTTTACACCGATCAGAAAATCCTTACCGACGGCGTCATCCCCGCCGAATACGTTCTCTCCGCCAAACACTACCGCCCTGAATTTCGTGGCACCAAGGTTCCCCGCGATATCTACATTCACATTTGCGGCACCGACCTCATCCGCGGTCGCGACGGCGGCTACCTCGTCCTGGAAGACAATGGCCGCTGCCCCTCCGGCGTCTCCTACATGATTGAGAACCGCGCCGCCATGAAGCGCGCCTTCCCCAACCTTTTCCTCAAGTCCAGCGTGCGCCCCATTGACCAGTATGCGGACGCCCTCCTCCGGATGCTGCGCTACGTCGCGCCCCACGGCAATCCCGACCCCACCGTTGCCCTGCTCACCCCCGGCGTTTACAACAGCGCCTACTTCGAGCACTGCTTCCTCGCCCGCCAGATGGGCGTGGAGATTGTCGAGGGCCGCGACCTGGTCGTCCGCGATGAACAGGTCTTCATGCGCACCACCAAGGGCCTCGCGAAGGTGGATGTCATTTACCGCCGCATAGACGATGATTTCCTCGACCCCACTGTGTTCCGTCGCGACTCCCTGCTCGGCGTCCCCGGCATCGTTTCGGCCTATCGCGCCGGCAATGTCTCGCTCGCCAATTCCATCGGCACCGGCGTGGCGGACGACAAGGTCATGTATTACTTCGTTCCGCGGATGATAAAATACTACCTCGATCAGGATCCCATTCTGCCGAACGTTGAGACCTACCTCGCTTCAGAAAAGAAGGACTACACCTACATTTTGGACAATCTCGCCAAACTCGTCGTCAAAAGCGCCAATGAAGCCGGCGGCTATGGCATGTTGATGGGCCCCTGGGCCACCAAGGCTGAAATTGAAAAATTCCGCACCCTCATCAAGGACAACCCCCGCAACTTCATCGCCCAGCCGCCCATCTCCCTGTCGCGCCATCCCACGATGACGGATAATGGCCGCTTCGAAGGGCGTCACATTGACCTGCGCCCCTACATCCTTTATGGCGAAAAAATCGTCATCACCCCCGGCGGCCTCACCCGCGTCGCCTTGAAAAAGGGCTCCCTCGTTGTCAACTCCTCCCAAGGCGGCGGCTCGAAGGACACCTGGGTTTTGGGAAAAGAAGAGTAGCCGGTGGCGCGATATTGCGCGAAGGAAAATTCGTGCGGAGTTGCCTCGAAGGTTCCCATGCATTAGAGGGAGGCTATGTGGTTCCTCTATGCAATTGCCGCCGCGCTGGTGTGGGGCGTCGGTTACGCCGCCTGCGGTCGCGTCCTGCAGCGCGGCTTTACTTCTACCGGCCTGTTCTTCCTCGACATGCTCTTTGGCCTGCTGGCCATGATTGTGTATTTCACCGTCACCGGCACCTGGGTGCAGACCCTCGCGCAAGGGCGGCAGCTCGGCAACCAGTCCTTCTGGCTCGCCATCACGGTGGTCGCCACGACCAGCGCGAGCCTGCTCAGCTTCCTCGCCATTCAAAATAAAAACGCCACCCTGGCCTCGCTTATCGAAATCTCCTATCCATTCTTCGTGGCCTTCTTTGCGTGGCTGCTTTTCCGCGATGTTCAACTGTCCTGGCCCACTGCGCTTGGCGGCATCCTCATTATCGCGGGTATTGCGGTTATTTACCGGTTTAACTGAGTTGGGCTAAAGCGGATTGGAATAAGTTGTCCTGGCATCGGAATCTTTTCCCATGGCGATTTACCCCGCCGCCAGTTCCTTCAATTTTCGCAAATCGAGCTTGCCCGAGGCCAGCGTCGGTATCGTCTCCACGCGCTTGATGACGCGGGGAATCCAGAGGTTCGTCAGGCCGGCGGCGGTGAGCTTGTCGCGCAGGTCGTCGAGTGCGATGTCCACGGTCGTTAGCAACACGAGTGCCTCACCCTTCGCGGCATCGTGCCGGGAAGCAATGGCCACCGCCGGGCCGTCGCCAGCCTGCAAACTGAAGGCCGTGACCACCGCTTCTTCCACCGTTCCGTGCGGCACCATCTCGCCGCCCACTTTCGAAAACCGCGACAGCCGGCCTTCGATGTAGATAAAGCCTTCTTCATCCAGTCGTACCAAATCGCCCGTCACAAACCAGCCGTCGCGCAACACCGATGCGGTGACTTCCGGCTGATCCAAATAGCCTGGAAAAACATTCACCCCGCGCAGCCACAGCACGCCCGCCTGATTAAAGCCAAGATCCGCGCCCGTCTCTGCATCCACCACGCGCGCCGCCATTCCCGGGAACAGCCGCCCCACCGAACCTGGCCGCTTACCCGCGATCGTTGTGCCGTCCGGCCCTGCCAATGACGGTAGGTTGACTGCCACCACCGGAGAGGTCTCCGTGAGACCATAGCCCTCAAAAAAGTGGCCGCCAAACTTCGTCTCCCATGCGGTACGAAATTCCGCCGGTGCCTTCTCCGCTCCTGCGATCACGTATTTCAAGCTCGCCATCTGCTCCCGCTCGGCGCGCTTAAGGAACGGGCGGAAAAATGTCGGTGTGCCGACCATCGCGGTCACCTGCTCGGTCGCAATGGCCTCGATGCTCTTCTGCGTCTCCAACGGGGTTGGCAGCGTGACCACCCGCACGCCGCGCAGCAGGGCATACCA
>CAZDAQ010000056.1:12837-15853 GCA_964503425.1 uncultured Opitutales bacterium | reverse complement strand
GCCTGCGCCGCGGCCACGTCCGCGCGCGGCGGTTTGCCCGGCACTGTCAACGCCGCCGCCGCTTCCAGCGCCACATACCGCTTGGTCTCCACCCGCTCGCGGCCAAACCACGTGTCCACCTCCTGCGCCTCGACATACTCGCCGTCGTCCGTCTGCGCGGTCTTGCACAAGGCCAGCACGATTACCTCCCCGCGCGCCTGCACCGGGGTCAGCGGTTGCTGGCCCAGCCGGTTCGTCAAAAATTCCTGCACCTTGGCGTCGCCCCAGTCCGGCCCGCGCTCGCCCGCCAGATACGCCTGCGCCGGCGCGCCCAATCCCCGCGCCGCCGCCGCCCGCACCCGCGGCTCTGGATCTTCACGCAACGCCCCCAGCGCAAAATCCATCGGATCCACCAACCCAATCTCCCCCAATCCCTGCGCCGCCGCCGCCCGCACGTCCGGGTTCTCGTCCTGCTCCAGCCCCCACAAATAGATGCCCGCCGCCCGCGTTTTTTCCGCCGGGCCCGCGCGCCCCGCCGCCGCCAGCCCCTCGGCCATCCGCTTGCGCACGCCCGCGTCCTTGTCCGCCACCAGCGTGATGGCGTAAAAATCCAAATCCGAGTTCGGGTTGAACAACAGCGCCGCGCCCACGTCGCCGCGTACTGCCGGGTCCGGCGAAAGCGTCGCGTTCAACAGGTCCTCCGTCGCCGCGTCCAGGTGGTTCATTTTTAATAACTCCGCAATCGCCGCCTGCCGTACCGCCGGGTTTGTCGAATACAGCGACTGCGCCACCCGGTCCGCCGCGCGGTCATTGCCCGCCACCGCCTGCTGGTGCACGTCCGCCGGCGTCGTCGCGCACCCCGCCAGCGCCGCCATCCCCAGTCCCATTAAAAATCGTCTCACGGGAAAATGCGTCATGCAGGTTTTGTGGCGCCGCCTTTGTCCCGCCGGATCCAGACTTTTTTCTCCGGCACCGGCAAGCCCAGCGCCTCATACGCCGTCCGAAAATGCAGCTTCGCAAACTCCCCCAGCGCCTCCGGCCCAAACTTCTCCACCAGCCGCTTCGCCTGCGCCTTCACCTCCGCGCTCGCCCCTTTTTTCAACGGCTCACCCGCTCGCTCCGAGAGCGCCTGCATCTGTCGCACATATTCCGCCCGTGCCACAATGGACGCCGCCGCCACCACCGGGTCCGACTCCGCCTTCGTCCGCATCCGCAGCTCAAAACCCTTCGGCGCCTCTTT
Source organism: uncultured Opitutales bacterium (assembly GCA_964503425.1). GTDB lineage: Bacteria > Verrucomicrobiota > Verrucomicrobiia > Opitutales > JABDGR01 > CAZDAQ01. The sequence goes on along the minus strand of CAZDAQ010000056.1, from coordinate 14,634 downwards.
CAGCGCCCGCTGCACCAGTGGTTGCTTCGTAAATTGGTCCAGCAACCCCCACGGCACGGGCCGCTCCTTCAACGCCTCCTCCAGCGCCCGCGCGTGATACCACGCCAGCAGCCGGTTCAAATTTTTTCCAAACTTCTTATACAACTCGTTGTATTTCGCCATCCCCAGGCACATCCGCCGCACCGCTACCCCGCGTGTCGCCCGGATCTGCTTGTCCAGCCGCAGGATCATCGAGTCCGACGAAATCGCCTTGCTGTCCTTCACTCCCGCCTTCATCCACTCCCGCACCACGTCCCCGTCCCCCACCACCACGCACGCCGACACCAGCGGCCCGAACAAATCCCCCTTCCCGCTCTCGTCCAGCCCCGCATGCGGCTCGAACCAGTCCGCGTGGTGCACTTCGTCATAACCCAGCAATGGGTTCTTCGTGATCTCATTCTCCAGCACATACGTCACAAAATCCTCCGTCTTCTTCCCCGCAATCACGCACTTCCCCGATTCATACGCCACCACGTTTACCCCGTCGCCCTTGAAGGCAAACCGCGCATGCTCCACCGCGAAAAACGCCCACATCCGGTGGTCGCACCACGCCTTCAACGTCGCCATCTGCTCCTCCGTCAATTTAATCGTGTAGGACGTGCGCTTCGGCGTTTTGTCGTCGCCGTCGTCCGCGTTTCGGGTAAATGCCATGCACGCTCTTATGCCGAAAGCCGGACGAAAGACAACCACCCAACGCCGCCGCCCCTCCGCCGCTGCCACTGGCCCCAAAGTCTCCCTGGCCCGCCTCGGCACGCAAGCGCCCGCCCTTCAGTCCGCCCTCGCCGCCTGGTATCATATCCACCACCGCCCGTTGCCCTGGCGCACCGCCCCCACCCTCTACAAAACCGTCGTCTCCGAATTCATGCTCCAGCAAACGCAGGTCGAAACCGTGCTGCCCTACTTCGCCCGCTGGCTCGAGCAATTCCCCGGCTTCCCCGCCCTCGCCGCCGCCTCCGAAGCCACTGTTCTCCGCGCTTGGGAAGGCCTGGGCTATTACCGCCGCGCCCGTCTCCTGCACGCCCTCGCCCGCGCCCTCGCCCCGCTCCCCGCTCCGCCGCGCACGCCTGAAGCCTGGCTCGCGCTCCCCGGCGTCGGCCCCTACACCGCCGCCGCCATCACCAGCATCTCCTTCGGCGCCCCCGCCGCCGTCGTGGACGGCAACGTTGTCCGTGTCCTCACCCGCCTCCTCGGCGATCACACTCTCTACAAAGATGGCTCCGCCGCCGTCAAAGCCCTCACCCCTGCCGCCAACGCCCTCCTCGACCCCGCCCATCCCGGTGACCACAACCAAGCCATGATGGAACTCGGCGCGACTGTCTGCACCCGCCGCAAACCACTCTGCACCGTCTGCCCGCTCCTGCCTTGGTGTGCCGCCGCCGCGCAAGGTGACCCCGAATCCCTTCCGCGCCTCGCCGCCAAAAAAATCGCAACCGTCTCCCTCACCCGCCTCTGGATCGAACGCAACGGCCAGTTACTCCTCCACCGTAAGCCCGGCTCCTCCCGCCGCCTCGCCGGCTTCTGCGAACTTCCCGATGCCTCCACCCTCCCTGCCGCCAAGCTCGACAAAAAACCCCTCGCCGTCAAACGCCGCACCATCGTCAATCACCTCTATATCGAAACCATCCACCGCGCCACCCTCCCCGTCCGCTTCGACCCCACCACCGACCCCGCCTCCGGCCTCCTCTGGGTGCCCTGGTCTGAACTCCCCCGCCTCACTCTCTCCGGCCCTCACCGCCGCTGGATCGGGGAACTGCGCTC
>CAZDAQ010000056.1:0-12737 GCA_964503425.1 uncultured Opitutales bacterium | reverse complement strand
TCCCCCGCCTCACTCTCTCCGGCCCTCACCGCCGCTGGATCGGGGAACTGCGCTCGCGGCCGGATATTTTGTAGCGAACCACACCACCGGAAACGGGACTTGATTTACCCAGGCAAAAGAATTACTTTTCTTCCATGAGCACCGTCGCAGAAATCGAGGCGGCGATAGACCGCTTGCCTGCTGACGAGCAACAGCAATTGCGTGAGTGGCTGTTGACGCGCACTGCGCCGTCCGGCCCCATGGCTTCGTCCAAGCATTCGACTTGGTTGGCTGGCTTGGATACGTTGCGCGCCAAAGTTTCCACCGGCAAAACCGCCCCAACCAGCGACACTTTTTGGGATGACTTGCGCGGGGAACGCGGCGCATGAGCTATTGGGACACCTCGGCGCTCCTCAAACTCTATGTCCCGGAACCGGACTCCCCGGGTTTTGTCGAATACGCCCGCACCCATCCCGGCGCTGTCACTGCCCGCCTCGCGGCTTGGGAAGCCTTGACCGCGTTTCGAAGAAAAGAAACGGAAGGCTTTATTCGACCCGGCGCCGCCCAAATGCTGCACTCCACCTTGCTGCAAGATGGCGCTTTGGGTTACTGGCGCTGGGTCGAGCTATCGCCCGCCGTGGAAATCGCTTACGCTCAGGTTCTCGACCATTGTTTTCATCTGAGCCCACCGCTGCTCATTCGAACTTTGGACGCCATCCATCTGGCTTGCGCGCGGGCCGTGGGCGAAACAGAAATCGTGGCTACAGACCGCCGGCTCCGTGCCGCAGCCATCGCTTTGGGTTGCACCGTGTTTCCTCAATAAAATGGGCTAATGCCCCGCCCCCGCCACCTTCTCGCTCGGCGGCTGCCCCATCCCCTTCAACAATTCCCCATACCACGGCACCTCCACGTCAAATGGCTTCCCGCCTTTGATCCGCGCAAACTCTATCGCCCGCAGCACTCCGCCCTGGTCCTCGTCCTGCCCCACCACGCCCGACACCCCTTCCAGCGCACAGTCCACCGCCTTGTCCGTGCACAATTTGATCAGCGCCAAATCCTCCGCGTTCGCCGCCGACGCCCGCGCATAATACCCGCTCTTCTGCACCAGCGTCTTCTCCGCCCCGAGCATCGCCGCGAACTGCTTTGCAAACCACGCCCCCGGGTTCACCGCGTCCAGCTTCACGTGCCCGAATGCGTCCCGCGGCACCGTCTCGCCCCGCGACTCCATTTCCTTCACAATACTCCCCACGCCCGCGCCTTCGGACACAAACAAATTCACGCAGTCATTCTTGTCCATCACCAGGCGCAGCCGCGCCGCCTCCGCCGCGATGTCCAGTTTCGTCTCCGGGATATACACGCCGTGCACGTCGTGCCGCTCACGTGACAGCCCGAGTTCCGGCAAAAATTTCTTCGTCGCCAGCTTCGCCCGGTAGGCCTGCGCCGTCGCCGCCGTCAGCCAGCCGCACCCACGCCCCATCACCTCGTGCACAATCAGCATCCGCGGGTTCGCCCCGTGCTCCGCCACCACATGCTCAAAATACTCCGCGCCATACTGCGCCGCCGTCCACGCCCCCAGGCTCTGCTTGATCGGGTAAACATCGTTATCAATCGTCTTGGGCAGGCCAATCACCGTCAGCCCGTAGCCGCCCTTCGCCAAAAAGAACGCCAGCTCCGCCGCCGCCGTGTTCGTATCGTCCCCGCCAATTGTGTGCAGCACATCCACGCCGTCCTTAACCAGTTGGTCCGCCGCCACCTTTTGCGGATCCTGCCCCTCCTTCACCAGCCCTCGCTTTAGACAGTCCTTCACGTTCGTCAGCTTCACCCGGCTGTTCCCAATCGGGCTGCCCCCGAATAAATGCAGCAAATGCGCCCCCGCCCGCGCCGCCGGCGTCACCGGCAGGCTCTCGCCTTTCAACAACCCCTTGTAGCCGCCCACGTAACAAATGATCTCTACACCCGGTGCAATCGCGCTGTAGCGCTCGATCAGGCCGCCAATGGCCGAGGATAAACAGGGGGCCAGTCCCCCCGCGGTGAGAATTCCGACTTTCTTGGGTTGCTTCATGGGAAAAAACCGCGGCTTGCCGCCGGCGCTCTAACAAGCACCGGAAGCTGCCTCGTTTCAAACGTAAAAGCAGCAAACCCCGCGCCAGTTTCCCAACCCCATTACGTTCTTCGCTTCCCACCCTTTCCTGCCTTAAGGTGCTTCCCCACCGATGAAATACGCCGAACTCATCCTCCTGCTCCAAATCGCCGTCGTCATCCTCGTCGTTTGGGCCGGCAGGCTGCGGGTCTCGTATCCCGTGTTTCTCGTCCTCGGCGGCCTGGTTCTCAGTTGCATCCCCGGCATCCCCAGCCCCCAGCTCGACCCCAAAATCGTCTTCCTTCTCTTCCTGCCGCCCATCCTTCATTACGCCGCCCTGCTCACCGACTGGCGCGCCTTCCGCGCCAACCTCGGTGCCATCTCCTCACTCGCCGTCGCCCTCATTCTCTTTACCACCACCCTCGTCGCCGCCGTCGCCCACTACTGGATCGGCGTGCCGTGGGCCATCGGCTTCATCCTCGGTGCCATCATCTCGCCACCCGACGCTGTCGCCGCCACCGCTGTCATCGCCACCCTCCGCCTGCCCGTCTCCCTCGGCACCATCATCGAGGGCGAAAGCCTCGTCAACGACGCCACCGCGCTCGTTATTTACCAATTCGCCGTCGCCGCCGTCATCGAGAACCATTTCTCCCTCCCCGCCGCCATCGGCTCCTTTGCGCTCGCCGGGGGCGGTGGCATCGCACTCGGTCTGGTCCTCGGCTACTTTAGTCTCCGGGCCCGCCTCGCCGTGCAGAACTCCTCGGTCTCGATCATGATCATGCTCATGTCGCCTTTCTGCGTCTATGTCCTCGCCGAACTCGCCGGCGTTTCCAGCGTCCTCGCCACCGTCACCGCCGGCCTGCTCGTGACCCAGATGGGCCTGACCCGCCTCCCTTCCGCCACCCGCATTCAAGTCCGCGCCATTTGGGACGCCCTCGTCTTCTTCATCAACGGCTTTGCCTTCGTCCTCATCGGCCTGCAGCTCCCCCACGTCGCCGGTGGCCTGCACGCCGAAGGCCGCCTCGGCATCCTGACGCTTCAGGCCGCCGTCATCTGCTTCGCCGTCATCGCCGCCCGTTTCCTTTTCATCCTGCCGGGCTACGGCCTCATTCGCGTCTGGAGGCACCATCATCACCCCTCCCTTGCCCCCGCCGCCCTCGGCTGGCGCGGTGCCATCCTCGTCTCCTGGGCCGGCATGAGGGGCATCGTTTCCCTCGCCGCCGCCCTCGCCGTCCCCTTCGCCCTCGACGAGCACACCGCCTTCCCCTACCGCGAGGAAATTATCTACGTCTCCTTCTTTGTCATCGTGGTCACTCTCGTCCTTCAGGGCCTCTCCCTGCCCATGTTCATCCATTACCTCCACCTCGAAACCAGCGAAGACGACCTCGCCGGGGAAGCCCGCGCCCAGCTCGCCATGGCCGACACCGCCCTCAAGGAACTCGAACTCGTCCGCCAGCAGGAAAAACTCCCCGACTACTTCGAATCCTTTATCCGCCAGCGCTACGCCGAACTCCAGGAAAGCGCCCGCCGCGACGCCGGCGACCTCCCCGCCGACCATTTTACCTACCCCGGCCGCATCCGCGTCTGGCAGCGCCTCATCGAAGCCGAGCGCCGCCAGCTCCTCCATCTCCACAACACCGCCCAAATCAACGAAACCAGCTTCCGCCGCCTCCTCTCCCGCCTCGACCACCGCGAAGCCACCCTTTGAATCTCACCCGCTACTTGCACGGGCTTGCAACACCACCCCGTTCCGGTCTAAACTTGCCCCATGTCCGTCAAAGACCAGGTTATCGAAGCCGTCCAACACCTCCCCGCCGACGCGACTTGGGACGACGTGGAGGAAAAAATCCGCTTTCTTCACGCCGTGGACCAGGGATTGCGCGACGCCGAGGCCGGACGCACTGTCCCCCACGCCCAGGTTAAACAGCAATTCTCGCAATGGCTTTCGTAGTCCTGTGGACTGAAACAGCCCTTCTCGATCTGCGGAACATCGTTACCTATATCTCGCAGCCGATAACCCCTTGGCTGCCCGTAAAATCGGCGAAAGTTTGATTTCTGCTGTCGAAAGTTTGGCTGAGCATCCCCGCAGCGCCCGTGTCGTGCCGGAGTATTCTCGCGAAACTTTGCGCGAAGCCATCATCAGGCCTTACCGAGTCGTAGTTCAGTTGGACGACATAGCCCACACGCTCACGGTCATTCGCCTTTGGCACGCCGCCCGCGGCCACCCCAATCTCGGCATGTCCAAATGACGCTTCACACATCTACTGCGCTTGCCCTCACGTATGCTTCACCGTCACCAGCGTGATATCATCATACTGCGCGCTCGCCCCCGCAAAACTCTTCACGTTCGCCAGTATCCCCTGGTTCATTTCCCGCGGGCTGTGCTGCCGCAAGTATTTCAGTGAATCCGCCAGCCGACTCGACGAAAACTCCTCCCCCTCCGCGTTCAACGCCTCCGTCACCCCGTCCGTATACAGCACCAACACGTCCCCCTGCGTAAACGCCACGCTCTGGTCCCCGATCACCGCGTCAAAAATATCCGGCGCCACCATCCCCAGCGCCATCCCCTCCGACCCGATCGTCCGCACCTCCAGGTGCCCCGTCGCCTCGTCCTGGTGCAGCAGCAGCGGCAGTTCGTGCCCCGCCCGCGCCAGCGTGATCTCATCCTTCGCCGTGTCCACAATCGCATAAATGATTGTGATAAACATTTTCTCCGGAATCTCCGCCGCCATCTCCCGGTTGATCCGCCGCAACACCTCCGCCGGCGAGCTGTGCAGCCGCGCGAAATGCCGCAAATTCGTCTGGCAAATCGCCATCAGCAGCGACGCCGACACCCCCTTCCCCGACACGTCCGCCACCGCCACCCCCACCCGCTCCCCCTCCAGCGGAAACACATCGTATAAATCCCCGCCCACCTGCTGCGCCGTGTTGTAAAGCGCGTCCATCTCCAGCGCCGCATTCTGCGGAAATGACCGCGGCAGCAGCAACCCCTGCACGCTGCTCGCCACCGCCAAATCAAAATCCAGCTTCGATTTCTCGATCTCCATCCGCATCAGCTCCACATTGTGCAGCGCCAGCGCCGCCTGCTCCGCCAGCGACTGCACCAGCGAAAAATCCGCTTCGTTGAACGCCACCTCGTCCGTCGGGTTCGCCACCGCCAGCACCCCCAGCACCTCCTCCCGGAACAAAATCGGCGTCACGATCAATGACCGCACCACCAGCGACGGATCCGCATGCACCACCACCCGCGGGTCCTTCTGCGCGTCCGTGATCAACACCGCCTGCCCGCTCCGCGCCACCGACCCGATCAACCCCTCCCCCATCGCATAATTCTCCGCCTTCAACACCTGCTCCAAAAACTTCGCCCGCGTCGCCGGCGCCTCCGTCCCGCCCTCCCCCGGCAGCACCCGCTGCGGCGGGAACAACCCCTCCACCGCCACCCCCTTCAACTGCTCGTCCGCCGTCCGCTCATACGCGCACGCGCTCAACGCCCCCGTGCTCAACACCGCCGCATGCACAATCCGCTGGAACAACTCCCGCTTGCTCAACCCCTGTCCCGTGGATTCCACCATGTTGTGCATGAACTCCACCACAATCTGCTTCTCCTGCTGCAAATGCTGCATCTCCTCGTCCAGCCGCACCGACTCCCGCCGCGCCGACAAGTAGAGCAGCCACCCGAGGAAGCCGCCGACGCCGACCCCGGCGAAAAACCAAAACCAAAAAGCCATGATGGAAGCAGGTGCAATCACGCGCGCCCGCGCGTTAGCCGCTTACCATGGCCCTCCCACCCCCCGTTTGTCTAACCTTTTTCCATTCGCCCGCCCGTCTACTCCGCCTCCTCCAGCCGCGTCCGCGCCGCCGCCGCCCGCCCCCGTGCCGGCTCGAATGGCCGCAAAAACGCCTCGCGAAAATCATACCCCCCCGCAAAATCCTCCCGCCGGTCCTGCTCCGTCTTCCCCAGCACCCCGTAATCCACCAAATGAAACACAATCTCCCCAAAATCCTCGCACCGCCGCAACCCCCACCCCTCCAGCAGTGAAAACGCCATCGGCCCATACTGCTCCAGCGCAAACTCCCGTATCCCCTCCAGCAGTTCCTGCCCGCTCACATGGCTGCCCACCCGCGCCAGCGCCTCCTTCTTTACCCCCTTCAGCTTCTCCCCCTTCAACGTGTGGTCCAGCGCCTGCCGCACAAAAAAATAGGCCCCCTTGTCAAAACGCGGGTCCTCCAGGCGAATCTGGTCAATGACGGCGGCAAAATCTCGGGCACTCATGTATCGTGAAGTCTCCCAATCATAGCCGCAACCCTCCCCTGCTTGTCCAGCTACTTCCCCCATCGTCTCTGCTCCCTCCTCGTTGCCCCATCCTCTTTTTACCTTCCACTTTTCACGCACGGCTCGCCTTTTCCCTCTTCCATTTTCCATTTCCCGCCCCATAATCGCCACCGTTCCCGTTAATTTTCCGCCCCCAACCCATACCCATACACTGACATGCTTCGTGCTTCGCCTTCCCCCCGCCGGTCCCGCCCCTCCCGCCAGCCCGGCTTCACCCTCGTCGAGCTGCTCACCGTCATGGTGATCATCATCATCCTCTTGAGCATCACCATCTCCATCGCCAAGCTCGTCGGCAACAAGCAGAACATCACCAAAGCCACGGCCGAACTCCAGTCCATCGAAACCGCCCTCGATGCCTTCAAGAACCAATACGGCGACTATCCCCCGGCCGATCCAAACTCCGCCACCGCCTCCGAAAACAACCTCGTCCTCGCCCTGACTGGCCGCGCCCGCTGGTCGCACAAGAGCAATCCCCAAACCGGCGTATCCAGCGTCGTCTTCTCCGCCAACGCCACCATGCCCACGGACTCCACCAGCTCCCAAACCGTTCCCTACAAACCCTTCCTCGACGCCGCCAAATTCACCATCGGCACCGACAGCACCCATCCCGCCAACCCCGTTTTCCTGGATCCCTGGGGCAACGCCTACCTCTACCGTTACAAAACCATTAACGACGTCTCTCAGCCAGACCCCAAAAGCCGCGTCTGGCAAACCGTCGGCTATCTCCTCGTCTCCCGCGGGCCCGATCAAGCCCCCGGCACCGTCGGCCAAATCTTCCCCGTGGGCATGGACAAAACCGGCACCGTTCCCGCCAACTACTTCGACACCAGTGCCAACCCCGGCAACGCCGACAACCTCACCAATTGGCAACAGTAACCGCCCCGCGCCCGCCTACGCCAGCCCGCGCGTGCTCTGGCTCACGAACACCAGCATGTCCGCCACCAGCGGGTGCGCCGCCTGCGGATGCGCCCGCAACCGCTCCATCGCCTGGCTCCGGTTCAGCCCCTCCCGGTAGAGCAGCTTGTAAACCGACCGCGCCACCTCGATGTCCTCCGGCTTGAACCCCCGCCGCTCCAGCCCCACCTTGTTGATCGTCCGCACCTCCGCCGGATTCCCATCCGCAATCATGAACGGCGGCACATCCTGCACCACCTTCGCGCACGCCCCCGCCATGCTGTGCGACCCCAGCCGGCAAAATTGATGCACCCCCGCGTTCCACCCCACCACCACCTGGTCCCCCGCCACCACATGCCCCCCGAACGCCGCATGGCTGCTCATCACCAGCCCGTTCCCCACCACGCAATCATGCGCCACATGGCTGTAGGCCAGCAAAACATTCCCGTCCCCCAACACCGTGAATTCCCCGTCCTTCGTCGCCACGTGCACCGTCACATACTCCCGAAAAACATTCTTCGCCCCCACCCGCAAACCCGGCCGCCCCCCCTCGTATTTTAAATCGTGCGTCTTCGACCCGATGAGCGCGAACGGAAACACCTCGTTCTCCCGCCCCATCTCCGTGAACCCCTCCACGCATGCATGATGGTGCAGCACTGTCCCCGCCCCCAGCCTCACCTCCGGCCCCACATACGCATACGCGCCCACGCTCACCCCTTCGTCCAGTTGCGCGCCGGACTCGATAATTGCGGTCGGATGTATGGACGTGCCCATGGCCGGGTCGTTAAAAAATGAATCGCGGATAATCCTTAAAGCCGGCGTCACCCGGCCGCGCATCCTGGCCCGCCGGCGCGGCCTTTTCAACCCTTACGATGCCGCCGCCGCCGTCACCTGCCCCACCACCACCCCTTGCGACTGCTCCGCCACATACCGCTGCAAATCCCCCAGCGCCGCGTCCCCGTAAATCTTCACCACCGCCCCGTATAATTGCCCCCGCAAAACATTCAATTGCGGCGCCAGCGCCGCGGGAAAAGTCAGCCCCACGAACTTCGCGCTCGTCGCCAGTTTCATCATCTGCTGCGCAATCGGCTGCGCCGCCGCCAGCAATTGTGCATACCGCGCCTGGGCCTCCGCCGCCTTCGCCGGATCCGCGTCCGTGCTCGCGAACGCCCCGAAAAATCCCAGCGTCGTCACCACCGGGCACCGCGCATCCAGGTTGATCATCACCTTCGACGGCGACCAGTCCTCCGTCTCCGCCTTCTGGATGTATTGATCGTAATTCTGCTGCACCTGCGCCTTCGACGCCTCCCGCTGCAGCAATTCCTGCCGCTGCGTCACCACGTCCGAGGTCTGCGCCCATGCCGGTCCCGCCGCCAGCAGCCCCGCCATCAGCAGCGCCACCCTGGCCGCCCGGCCCCGGATGATCTGCGCATTTCCCCGGCCTGGTTCAACCCTTCGAGCGTTTTTCATAATATTCGTTGATGATCTGGGCCACGTCGCGGTAGTCAATGTCCGTCGCATACAGCACCTTGAATTCGTCCATCGCCTTGTCTTCCTTGTTGTGCTGCCGGTAAACCTGCGCCAGTTCGTAAATGATTTCCTTCTTCAAGTCGTTCATCAGCGCCATCTCCTTTTTCGCCTGCTCCAGCTGCTCCTCCGCCAGGTCCAGGATGTGCTTGTTCCGGTAGGCCTTGCCCAAATACAGCATCGCGTGGTGCGCCACCTTCGGGTTGCGCCGCGCCAGTTGCAATTCGCGGATTGCCATGTCCATCTGCCCCACTTCGTAGAGCAGCGTCCCGTATTGGTAGCGGAAGCCGTAGTCGTTCGGATACTTCTCCACCATCCCCTTCGATTGTTGCAGCCGGAATTCCCGCTCCTGCTTCTTCAACACTTCCAGTTCCGCCGCCACCGCCGGGTCGTTGCCCTGCGCCAGCTTCTCCTGCAACAACTCGATCCGGTGCTCCATCCCGCTCACCACAAAGTCCGACTCCAGCTTCTCCAGCGTGCTGTCCGCCTTGCCCAACGGCTGCTGCCGCGCCTTCCGCACCCACACCAGCGCGTCGTCATAACGCTGCAATTGCTTCAAATAGCCGATGATGTCGCGGTAATAATTGATGTTCTCCGGGTCCTTCTCGATCTTCTCCGCCATTTGCCCCACCAGTTGGCCCAGCGTGTCCGCATCGTTCACCATGCGCGCCTGCTGCTCCAGCGCCACCGCCTGGTCCTTGTTCGCCAGCTTGTCGCGGAAATCCCCCTTCTCCTCCCACTTGCCCTTGTCCATGGTGATCGCCACCGACGCCCGCCGGATCAACGCCTGCGCCTCCCCGCTCCCCGGGTTCGACTCAAGGATCATTTCTCCGCAGCCCACCGCCGCCCGCGCGTCGCCCGCCTCGATGTGGGCCTCGCCCAGCGCCAGCAAATTCTTCACATTGTCCGGTTCCACCTCGCGCACGTTCTCGTAGGCGAACACCGCCGTCTTCCACAACCCCATCGCCCCGGCCGCCTGCCCCACCAGTTGCATGGCCTGCACGTTCCCCGGGTTCGTCGTCAGCATCTTTTCCGCGCTCTCCATCGCCGCCTTCGGATCCGTCTTGATCAACGACCCCGCCTTCATCACGAACGGCGTGTTCGTCAGCTTCAAAAATCCCGTCATCCCCTTGCTCTTCGCCGCCACCGACCGCCGCTGCGCCTTCCGCATGATCTTGCGCACATCCAGGCAGCCGGGATTGCGCGCCAAAATGTTGCTGCAAATCTCAATCGCGTAGGACGGATTCTTGTCTATCGCCTTGTCCGCCGCATCCACCTGCTTTTGCAGCCGCGGATCGAGGTCCGCTAAAACCTCTTCCTTGAACTTGGGTGCTTCGGTGGCGGGGGCGGGGCTCGGGGCAGGGCTGGGTGCGCTCATGATTGCGTTTTAAATGGATGACTGGTTGGGGAAATGACTTCGCCGGCAGCCAAACGCGCTTTCCGGCAGGGGGCACATTTGTAAACATCGCCCCCGCGTCAATCAACTTAATTTCTTCGCCCCAAAAAAGCAATCCTTCCCTCCCGAAATTCCCGCCCGCCACCCCCGGGTTGGCCGCCTTTTCCATCCTCCATTTTCCATCCTTAATTCTTGTCACCCTCTTTAATACCGCTTCGCCAGGGCCACCTGCGGCTGCGCGCTGCTCTCCACCGCCGCCAGCTTCACCGTCTCCGGGTTGTAATGCAGCACCCCGAACACCACCCCGCGCAGGTTCTCCGCCGTCACCAATCCCGGATCCGCCCGGTCATTGTTCAACCCCTTCACCATCCAGCCCCCCGCCGTCGCCGCCACCAGCTTGTGCGCCACCAGGTCGCCGGACCCGTCGCGGTATACCACCACCATCCCCGTTTGCAAATTCTGGTAGCCGGTCACCGACGCCAGCAACAGTGACGACGCCCCGAACTCCGGTTCCATCGAGTCGCCCTTTACCTGAAACACCTTCCAGTCCGAATTCATTGCCACCACCTGCTTCGCGTCCGCCAGCGCCTTCACGAACGGCACCCCGCTGCTCGGCGCTTCCGCTTGCGCGGCCATCGGCAACATCGCCCCCACCGTCAGCACAATCAAGGCCGCCCAAGTCCGGCGCCCCATTTTGCGAGCCGTCGTGTTTTTTTCCGTCGTGGTGGAGAGATGCGTGTTATTCATGTGCGCATCCTACCCGTTCCCCGTCTTTCCCGGTATCAGAGCAACCCGGTAAACTTACCCGCCACTTCTCCTGATTTTGCCTCCGGCAAACACCTGACCGTTAGGCCCGCCAACACCTGACTTCTCGACCGGGGAATCCCGCCCCACCCCTCTCTACCCCCCATGCTTTACCGCCCTCCACCAGCCCCGCTTGCCGAACTTTTCCCCTTTCACCTTGTCTCAATTAAGCAGGAGGCATCCTCCCTCCCTCCATCGTTGTGAATAATTCTTCGCCAACTATTGCTTAAAATGTTCGCAACTAATTGGTCTAAAATATCTTAAGGACATTTATTTCCCAAAGAATAACTCCATAACCCCCCTTCAAAACCCCACATTTCTCACCAAAACACACCGTTGCCTTTTTTCCCCATTTTTGCCATAATTCCCCCTTAAATCTACTCCGACCCAGGCACTCCCATGGCCCCCACCCTCCAACCCTTTCACCCGCAGCGGCAAGCCCCCCTTCGCGCCCATTGCCCGCGGCCCGACTCCGCACCACCTTCCGACGACGAATTGCGCGCCCTCAAGCGCGAGCTCACCGCCGCCAAAGACCGCTTCCTCCGCCTCGCCCAAGACGCCGAACGCGCCCGCCTCGCCGCCACCGCCGCGGAAACCCACGCCCGCTCTCGCCTCGATGCCGCCGTTGAAATCCTCTCCCGCGCCCGCTCCGAGTCCGCCAGCCCTCCCCTCGCCACCGCCGTCGAAAACGCCCTCAACGCCCTCCGTTCCGTCTCGGCCTCCCTCCCGCCCGCCTCTCCGCCCGCGAATTGAGCCCGGCCCCGCCGTCAATACGCCCTCCACCCGCCCGGCTGGCCCGCATCCGCCTTTTCGGCCCGCCAATCGGAAATTTGCGGCTCTTCGTGGGAAATATCCCCGCGCGCCGCGTCCCGGCCCGTGTGCGATTCGGGCCAAAACCTTCCTAATGGTGAAAATTGCCCCCGCCGAAAAATGAAACTTTTGCGCAAAATGCGGGGTTGCTAGTGATGCTCCTACCTTGTGGACATGCCTCCGCTGAAATTCCAGTCTCGTCGGCCAGCCGTGCCCCGGGCGATTTTCGCGCGCCCCCGTTGATTTCTTCACCCTCAATCCGAAAATCTGCCCCATGTATTCGATTGCCCCTGCCGGCCTTCGCCGTCTCCTCGTGTTTATTCTCGCTGCCGGAGCCCTCACCGCTCCCGCCCTCCGCGCCGCCGACGCCCCCCCCGTCGTCGCCAAGTCCCGCGTCACCGCCAACGTCTCCGTCACTGACAACGGCAGCTCCTGGACCCTCAGCAACGGTATCGTCAAGGTGACCGTCAACAAGCGCACCGGCAATCTCTCCTCCTTGATTTACCAGGGCATCGAGACCCTCACCAACGGCGGCATCTGGGAACAAAACCCCTCCACCACCGCCGCCAGCGGCGGCCTCACCGACTCCCTCACCATTGACCCCGCCAAAAACGGCGGCGACCGCGCCGAGGTCTCCATCAAAGGCATCACCAACAACCAGGTCTCTCTCAGCGGCGGCGTCGGTGGCACCTCCCGCTGCAACATGGAAATCCGTTACGCCATGGGCCGCGGCGAAAGCGGCCTTTACGCCTACGCCATCTTCTCCCACCCCTCCTCCTACGGCGCCGATGGCGGATTCGGCGAGAGCCGCTTCATCACCGAAATGAACCGCACCTTCGACTGGATCTCCGTGGACCACGACCGCAACATGCTCGAATGCGCCCCCACCGACTGGGGCACCGGCGTCGTCGTCC
>CAZDAQ010000055.1:0-15903 GCA_964503425.1 uncultured Opitutales bacterium | reverse complement strand
GGCTGACGTCAGCCTACCCCACACCTGGAACGAGACGGATACCTACCGCGCATTTATCAACCAAGGAGGCGACCGCAGTGGCGAATACCTGGGTATCGGCTGGTATCGCAAACATTTCAAGCTTCCGGACAGTGCCAATGGGCAAAAGGTTTTTCTGGAATTCGACGGCTTGCGGCAGGCCGGCCATTTCTTCCTCAACGGCCAGCCCATTGGCCTTTACGAAAACGGCGTAACGGCCGTTGGCTTCGACATCACCCCGTTCGCCAAGTTTGGCGGCCAGGACAATGTGCTGGCGGTGCAAGTGGACAATCGCCCAACCTACCGCGAGGAAGCGACCAACACCACGTATGAATGGGGTGGGAAGGGCTTTAACCCCGATTTCGGCGGATTAAATCGCGATGCCACGCTCATCGTCGCGGGCAAAATCTACCAGACTTTGCCGCTTTATGAAAACCTCCACACCACGGGTGTTTATGTCTATCCGCAAAACATGGCCATCAAGAAAAAGACCACGGACGTGACCGTGGAAGCCCAGGTGCGCAACGAATCTGGCGTGCCCGCGGCCATTTCCCTCTCGGCAGTAGTGGTGGATGCCAATGGCGTGGTGGCCGCCAGTCTGGGCAGCCAGACTCAAGAACTCGCCAGCAACCAAACTGCGACTTTTTCCACTTCCGGTTCGCTCGCCAACGCGCGCTTTTGGGATGTGAACGATCCTTACCTTTATGATGTTTACTCCATACTGACCGTAAATAACCAAGTGGTGGACGTGAATAGAATTCATACCGGTTTTCGCAAAACAGCCTTCAAGGGCGGCGTTGGCACGGGCGGCGTCTGGCTCAACGACCGTTTCGTCTGGCTCACCGGCTATTCACAGCGGTCGGCCAATGATTGGCCGGGTCTCGGCGGGGCCTACCCTGACTGGATGCACGACTTCACCCTCGCGATGCTGCGGGCCAGCAACGGCAACTATTTGCGCTGGATGCATGTCTCGCCCCAGCGCGCAGATGTCGTGGCGTGCGACAAATACGGCATCGCCGAGGTTTGCCCCGCGGGCGACAATGAGGGCGATGCGCGTGGCCGCCAATGGGGGCAACGCATCGAAGTGATGCGCGATTCAATGATTTTTTATCGCAACAACCCCAGCATACTTTTCTATGAAGCGGGCAACCAGGTCGTCACCCCCGAGCATATGCAGGAAATGGTCGCCCTGCGCCAGCAATGGGATGCCCATGGCGGACGCGTCATGGGCACGCGGGACAACGATACCCCTGCAGCCAACAATGCGGTCACGCCGATTGCCGAAGACTATGAAGTCATGGTCGGTCAGGACTCGCAAACCGATGCCGTCACCGGTGATGACATCTTTCGCGGTTACAGCATCGCGCGCCGCGATCGCGCGCCACTTATCGAAGCCGAGGATTTCCGCGACGAGGCTGCGCGCGGCATTTGGGATGATTTCTCGCCGCCGCATTTCGGCTTTAAACCGCACATTGTGCTTGGTCCCCAAGGCCCGGGCGGCAACCCGGGTCCGGGTGGCGACGCTTATCACTGGAACTCCGAGACCTTTGCCATCGCCGGCGCCGCGCGTTATGCGAGCTATGTCCTCAACCGCATCGATAATCCCGATCCGGCGCACTCGAAATGGTCGGCCTACGCCTCCATTTATTTTTCGGATTCCGACGCCGATGGCCGTCAGACAGGCAGCGAGGTCTTGCGCGTTAGCGGCAAGGTGGACGGCGTCCGCCTGCCCAAAGAGCTTTTCCATGTTTCTCGTGTGATGCAAAACCCGCAGCCAGATCTGTACATCCTCGGGCACTGGACTTATCCCGCGGGCACCAGGAAAACCCTGTATGTCGCGGCGAGCCAGTGCGACCAGGTGGAATTATTCGTCAATGGCCAATCCAAAGGAGTGCAAAAGATGCCGCTTTCCTATGTGGATCCCATTCCGGGTGGCCGTACGGATTTCAGTAGTAAGGATGCCCAAAATATAGGCTACACCGGTTATATTTATGCCTTTCCCGACATTGCTTTCGAGCCGGGCACACTCAAAGCCGTTGCCACAAAAGCCGGCAAGATTGTCGCACAACAGGAACTTAAAACCGCCGGACCGCCCGCCGCGCTTAAACTTACCGTCCACACCGGCCCGAAGGGCCTGCAGGCCAATGGCTCCGACGTGGCCCTGATTGACTTCGAAGTCGTGGACGCCCAAGGCAACCGCTGCCCGACCGACGAAGCGCGCGTCGACTTCGCGATTGACGGCCCGGTCATTTGGCGCGGCGGCTTTTGTAGCGACAAGCTTGATACAACCAACAACCGCTATCTCGACACCGAATGTGGCATCAACCGCGTGGCCATCCGCTCGACCCTCACGCCCGGCACCATCACCCTCACCGCCACACGCACCGGTCTCACCCCCGCGACGGCGCAAATCCCTTCACACGCGGTGAAAATTACGGATGGCCTCAGCGCTGAAATGCCACAAGTATTTTCAGGTCTGCCGCAATCCATGCCTGATTTGGTGCCTTAATTAAGGCCGCCCTTCTATTCCCCTCCTCCGGGAACAGCAATTTCGCATTAATTGCCGGCCATCCAGCCCCTTTGGCCAACTACTTCTCATCCACAGCGCGGTAGCGAATCGCATCGGGATATCCCTCTACTACGCTTTCCAATTCGTGGCCATTCGGAAGCTTGCTCATGCCAAGGTCGCGAAAACGCACGTTGGCCTCCGTGAGCCGTTCCTTTGCCGAGTCATCGAAATAACGGGTGCTGAACTCGTATTCCTGGCCCGATTCCCGCAAATCGCGCAGCTGCTGGCGCAAGGTCAGGCTCGCTCGTGTCTCCCAATTGAACCTGACTGTGGCAACGATGCCTGCGTTGAAGAGCAGCAACGCCAATAGCGCCCACGTCAGCCTGACCTGAAGGCGTGAAGCCCCCTCTCTGAGGGCGAACACCATGGGGATGACGGGCAGTAGCCATAACTGCGGCCCATAACGCGGCCACCAGGAATGCTTACTGATGAGCAGCGAGGCAATGATCGTTGCTGAAGCCAGCACCAGCATCCAGCGGGAGGATGTATCGAGTTTGAATAGCAGCCACACGCCTAAGGCAAAGGACAGGACAAGACAGCCGCTGAAGTATGGACCCAGAGCTGCTACGCGTGGGTCTTGAAAGGTATAGCTGTAGAGATCGTGCAGGCTCGCCGTAAAAGGCCACATTAAAGAAGCATTCTTGCCTTCACGATAGGGCTGATTGCCCGGCCGGCCGAAGACAGAGTATAGGTACCGCATCGGTAGCGGACGCCCAACCATATTCTTCGGCGTCTCGTATTTCTCATTTCCGTCATTCCCTTGTTCCGTCAGACTCGGATAATTCGCCGATCCAAGTATGGGGTAGAAAGGCTGATGCCGGTACAGAGTATTGGTGACGTAGGGGTTGTAACCCCAGAAGCAGGTGCCGAGAACAAGCGTTCCGCCCGCGATGTACGCAAGGTGTGCCAGCGATCGCCGGGCTTTGAAAAGACTCCAAAGTCCCACTGCTGCCAGCAGGAAGCATAAATAAATCAGCCCATTGAACTTCGCATTAATACAGACAATCGCTGCCGCTATCCCGGTGGCAATGACTGCCGGACGTGGTTGACGCAGGGCGGTCACGGTGGCGACGACCGTCAAAATCAAAGAAGACGCCATCACGCCATCCACCAGGAAGGTTGTGAGTTCGCTGACGGCGACGGGATTGATGGCAACCACGGCGGCGATTGCGAGTGCGCGGCTACGACGCCAGCCTCCGTTCAGGCACGCGGCCAGTGTCCCGAAAAACGCTGCCAGCAGAATGAGCCAGTTAATGCATTTGCCCAACTCGACTCCGCCTGTCGTCGCGAAAATTGTCGCCGCGGCATACCAGGGACCTTTGGCATAATGACGCAACCAGAGCTCGCTGTGGCCAACGGGTCGCATCGGCTCGGAGAGCGGGTTCCACTCGTGGGCAATACTGATGATCGCTGACTGGTGATACCACTGCCCGTCCCACGACAAGTCATAAAAGAACGCCGAAAGCAGAAGAGACGAGGCCAGTAGAATGAGGGCAACGCCGACAGGCCACCAGCACATCCTGTTCGGTAATCCCTCTCTTCGTGCCAGCCAGTATCCGATTAGCAAAGCTGCCATCAGTGCCATTGGGGCGACAAGCGCAAATCCAGCGCGGTGCGCCATCAAGCTGGCCATTGCGCCGAGTTGCAGAAGACACAGGAAGGCGGCGACCGTGGCGGAGGTGACCCAACAGGCGATCGCAAGCTGCAGATTTCTTTCGGGCACCGCCCCTCCCGTTCCCAACAGCCTCGCACCTCCCGGCAGACTTCCCGTGGTGCCGCGAAGCCATGCTTTAATGGTTGTCACAAGGTTGCCAAAAGTCATGTTTTTCCCATTATTTTCCGGCAATTGAAGGCATTTTATTTGCAGTTCCAAAACATTAACAACCAAATACGTCCACGTTTATTAGTGCCTTAGCATCGCGCGATAACAAGGGCTCGAGTCCCGTCCATCCCCCCATTTTTCTGCAAAAATGGCCTACCCCCGCAGCCGGTGCTCGACGGCCCAGTCGTAAATCTGCGCGTATTGGCGCGCGCTGCGCTCCCAGGAAAAGTCCTTGAGCATGCCGTTACGCCGCAATGTCAGCAGGTCGTCCGGTCGCTGCTGGTAGGTGCTGTAAGCCCAGGTGATGGCATGGAATAGCGCGTGGACCGACGGTTCGTGAAAAAGAAACCCCGTGCCCGCGCTCAAGCCTTCAAAATACGGCTCCACGGTGTCCACCAGCCCACCCGTGGCGCGCACGATGGGCGGCGTGCCGTAAGCTTGCGAATACATCTGGTTGAGCCCGCAGGGCTCGAAACGGCTGGGCATCACAAAGAAATCCGCCCCGGCCTCAATCAGGTGCGCCAGTGCTTCGTTGAAGCCGATATGCACGCCCACCCGGCCCGGATAACGCCGCGCCAGATCGCGAAAGGCCTGCTCCAAACCGGGGTCGCCCGTGCCCAGCACCACCACTTGCAGGTTCATCTGCTCGACCAGCGAAGGCACGCCGGTGGCCAGCAAATCCAAACCCTTTTGATCCACCAGCCGCGCCACCGCGGCGAAAATCGGCGCCGCGGGATCCACCGCCAGGCTGAAGCGCTCTTGGAGCGCCGCCTTGCATACGGCCTTCCCCGCCAGATCGTTGACGGAAAAGCGCGCGGGTAAATGCGGGTCGGTCGCGGGATTCCATTCCGCCGGGTCAATGCCGTTGATCACTCCAATCAGGTCGGCCGCGCGGTAGCGCAAGATGTGGTGCAGGCCGCAACCGCCTCCCGGCGACTGAATTTCCCGCGCGTAGTTGTGCGATACCGTGGTGATTTTCGTCGCGTGGTAAAGGCCGCCCTTCATCCAGTTGAGCTCGCCCATGGACTCCAGATTATCCGGGGTGAACAGTGCGCCGGGCAGCCCGGCGAAGTCCAGCAGCCCGCGCCCGCAATAACCTTGATACTGGAGATTATGCACCGTAAACACGCTGGCCGCCCGGCCCAGCGGACGGTGGCGTTCCGTGGTGTTCAGGTAAACCGGGACAAGCGCTGCAGTCCAATCATGGCAGTGCACCACGTCCGGCATCCATTCGCTGGCGTAACACCAGTCGAGCGCCGCGCGGCACAGGAAGGCAAAACGCTCGGGGTTGTCCAAATACCCTCCTCCATTGGCGCCATAAATGGCCGGACGGTCGTAATAGTGCTGAAACTCGATGAAGTTCATCTTCGCCGCCGAACCCGCCGGTGCGGTCTCCCACACCCGGCAAAACTCCTGCCGCCCGCGTCCCAGGTGCACGCTCACCGTGCCGGGAAACGTCCGCCAGCTTTCCTGCGGGCGCAAAAAACCGTAAAGCGGAGTAACCACGCGCACGTCCTGCCCGAGCGCCGCCAGCGCCTTCGCCAGCGCGCCGACCACGTCCCCCAGGCCGCCCACTTTGGAATAGGGGGCGACTTCCGGTGAAACCATCAGGATTTTCATGGGCAAAATAAGGCGCAGCGTTGGCGGGATTTCCCAGCAGCGGCTCCTCACGCACGGGCCGGAGGTGCCGGCGGCGGGGCGAGCTTGTCCAGATTGATTTTAAAATTCAGCAGCGGAATGAGCAAGAGCAAGCCGACCAGGGTAAACCCCAGGATCGTGTAGCCGGCAAAGTCATGCACGCTAATGTAGCGAAACGCCGGATTCGGATCGAATTGCCCGGCGGCGTTTTTCAACGTCTCCGGGTGGCCCCAGAAATCAGCATCCAGCGCCCAGTCGCCATAAGCATAGGCCCAGCCGGTGAGAAACAGGCTGCGGACGATGTTCATGCCAAACGCCAGCACGGCGGACATCCCCAGCAGCAGGATCTTTTTCCAGAAACGATCCAAAAAAATCGCCGCCAGAAATGACCCCGAAAACAAACAGGCCGTCAGCGACCGGATGCCCGAGCACGCATCCTCCACTCCGACTCGGCCATTCGGCAGCACCAGCACGTTGCCGTCCGCATAAATCGAATAACCCAGAAAATCGAACACGTGAAAAACAATGGCGACGACATAGTTCAACAGCACCCCCTTGATCCGCGTCTCAAACATCAGCAGCATCGGCGCGGAAATCAGCCAGATCAGCGCCGGGAACACCAGCAGCATCACCACCCGCCACCGCCGGGCCAGCGTCACTGTCCGCCCGCGGGCATCCTGCCGCGCCACCAAAAAACCCATCGCCAGCACAAACCCCCCCAAGCCCAGCCCGAGAGCCATCGCCGAGTCATTGTCCGGCCCCGTCACCGCACGCAGAAACCCGCCATACAGAAACAGTAACAGGCTGCCCACCACGACCAGCACCGCAAAAAATTCCAGCGCCGCTCCGCGCCAACCGGGCTCACCCGGAGACACCACCGCCACCGGCTGACCTTCGGCTGGCCCAATCAAAATGGCCTTCAATTCCGGCCAGCGATCCATCACCACATAACCCACAAAAAAAGGCACCAGGTAGCCAAAACTAAAATCGTCCCGCTCTCCCCAGTAATTCCACTGGTCCAGCACCACGAGTAACATCAGCCCGAGTGCAAGCCAGGCCGCCAGCCGCGCCTCGGGCCGCAGTTGGAAAAATTCGTTTTTCAGTAAAGAGCTCACTGTCAATAGATTATGAGATTTATGGCCGCGGGCCAATGACAGCGGAGGCCCTGTCCACTTCCAAGGTTAATGCGAAGCCTGCCCGGAAGCGGGCGACGCGGGCTGGCTGGCGTTGGTGGAGGCCGGTGGCGTGGACCCGCTCGCCGTGCGCGCCGCAGCCTCTCTGGCGTCTATCTGCTGCATCAAGTCCACATAAGTAACCCGATCAATTCGGTTATCCTTATACATTTGCTCGACATCACTCCGCTGGAGATCCGCCTTCGTGCTACTGCAACTCGCCAACCCCAAGGCCAGGACCAGCATAAGGCCCGTTATAAGCAGTCTCCCGTTCATCCGCGCACGCAAATCACGCATCATAGGCCGACATCCCAAGGAAAAGCCCCCAGGCTTACAACCCCAAAAGCCGCCAACTCCCCCAAAATGCCGTCCAAGCCCACGCCGCATCGCTATTGCGCGGAACCGGAAAGAGCGTAGCATGGGCCGAATTTGAGCAAATGCACCCACTCCTCCAACCGGTGGTGAAACCGTCCCGACCCACTCCCGTCAGCGCTGCGCGTCCGGCCTCTCCCGCGCCTCGGGCCCGTTGGCCTCGCGTCCTCGCCCTGACGTTGGCCGGTGTTTTAATCACTGGCGCAGCCCAAGCCCAGAACGTCACGCCCTTCGGATTCGACCAGGTCGTCGCTCTCGCCAAAACGCTGGCGGCAGCCCCGTATGCCTCGCACCTCGGCAACGCCGGAGCATTTTATCAGGGACTGAGTTACGACCAATACCGCGATATTCGTTTCGTGAAGGCGCACGCCCTTTGGCACGATGCCGCGCTGCCCTTCGAAATCGAATTTTTCCACCCGGGGCTCTTCAACCCGCAAACCATCACCGTCAACGAAGTGGTGGACGGCCACGCGCAGCTCGTGCCTTTCCGGCGTGAGTCCTTCGACTACGGCCACGTGGTGGTGCCGGCCAATACTCCCGCGCCCGCCGGCTATGCTGGTTTCCGCGTCCATTACGCCATCAACAATCCGCAGTATAAGGACGAATTCCTCGTGTTCCTGGGCGCGAGTTATTTTCGCGCCGTCGGCCAGGACCAGCCCTACGGCATGTCCGCCCGCGGGCTGGCGCTTAACACGGCCGAACCCGGCGGCGAGGAATTTCCGGTCTTCGAACAATTCTGGCTCGTGCGGCCCGCGGCCAATGCCACCCAGCTCACGATTTACGCCCTGCTCAACAGCCAGAGTGTGACCGGCGCCTACCGCTTCCTGATAACGCCCGGCAAGGAGACGACCATGGACGTCGCTTCGACATTGTTTTTCCGCCAGGCCCCGACCCTCGTCGGCATTGCGCCGCTGACCAGCATGTATTGGTTCGGCGAGAACGCCTTCCCCCACCCCTACGACTGGCGGCCGGAAGTGCACGATTCCGATGGCCTGCTCGTCGCCCTCCGCTCCGGCTTGTGGCAGTGGCGCCCGCTCGATGTCATCAATGAAATCCGCCATGTTTCCTTTCAAAGTGCGGACTTGGCCGGCTTCGGTCTGCTGCAACGCGACCGGGCTTTTGCCAGTTACCTTGACTTCGAGGCCCGTTACCACCAGCGGCCCAGTGTGTGGACTGAGCCCACCAGCGACTGGGGCCCCGGTTCCGTCCATCTCATTGAACTGCCTACACCCGATGAAACCAACGACAACATCGTGGCGTTTTGGGCTCCCGACAATCCGCCACCCATCGGCCAACCGTGGACTTGGCAATACCGCCTGCACTGGGGCAGCGAAGCGCCCGAGCCCGCAACCCTCAGCCACGTCATCAGCACGCGCCGCGGCCACCCCACTCAGTCCAGTGATTCCTATTTTGTCCTGGAATTCAGCCCCGTGGACGGCGCCAGCCTGACGGCCCGGCCCGAAGCGGAAATCTCCGCCGGTGATGGCGCCATCCTGCGCGAATACCACATTATTCCCAATCCGGACACCAGCGGCTGGCGCGTGTCGCTGCGCCTCCGGCTTAAACCCGGCGTGCAGGCCTCCGATTTGCGCTGCCAGCTCTTCCTCCAGGGCAAACCCGTCTCCGAGCAATGGAACTACCTCTGGAGCGCCACGCCATGAGCACGCGCTTTCAACCCGCCACCGGCACCCCCGAGGAATGGAGTGAAGCCTATGCGCGCACCGAGGACTACCTGCGCGCCCACCGCCTGCGCGACCGCATTCGCCTCCACGAACTCTCCACCATCATCCTGCGCGAAACCGCCGAACGCCACGCCGCCAATCCCGCGGAAAACCCCGTTACCCTCGCGCTGCGCGTCGCCCAGGACCGGCTGGACGAATGGTTCAGTTCCCGTCTCGGCCAGAACACCCTGCCGCTCGAACGCCAAAGCGCCCTGGGCCGCATGGCTTTTCTCGCGTGCGACGGCCTTGCCCGCTACCAGCAGGTCTTCCTCGACACCGACCCGCTCCCGCAGGAATTGGAGGATCGCCTGCGCCACTGGTCCGGCCGGGCCGGCCCCAATCTTGAAGTCTCCAGTATGGCCCCGCGCGACATTGACCTCGGCCTGGTCCCCGAAGTTGCCGAGGACACCTGGGAGGTGCTCGAGCGCCGCCCCTATGTGCGCATGGCCCTGCTCTGCGGCATTTTCTGCCTGGTGCTGTTGGGAGTATTCTTTCTCTACCAGCCTAAAGCCCAGTGATCCACTAGCCGCTCGACACTCTGCCGCATGATTTACCGCCATCCATTTACGCCTGAACTGGTCGAACGCCTCGAGCGCCGGCGCAGCACCTATTTCTCCATGGTGTTTGTCCTCACCACCATCGGGACGCTCTTGATGGCCGACATCCTGCGCAGCAACGGCTTTGGCGTCCTCGAAGCCTTCCTCCTTCTCCTGTTCATCCCGTTGTTCTACTTTCTGACCACTGCGATGGTGACCACCCTCGTCGGCCTCTACGTGGTCGTCCGCCGCCGCGGCAACCCGCTCAGCCTTATCCGCACGCTGCCTGGCCCGGACGAACCCCAGCCGCCGCTTGCCAGTACCGCCATCGTCATGCCCATTTACAACGAGGACGTGACCCGCGTCTTCGAAAGCCTGCGCGTTATGTTCCGTTCGCTCGAGCGCACCGGTGAAATCGCTGCATTCGACTTTTTCGTGCTCTCGGACTCGGATGACTCGACCAAGTGGATCGAGGAGGAGGTCGCCTGGATGGAACTCAGCCGCCAGCTCAACGCCTTTGGCCGCATCTTCTACCGCAAGCGCCGCCAGGCCATCAACCGCAAGAGCGGCAACATCGCCGACTTCTGCCGCCGCTGGGGCAAGCGCTACCGCTACATGACCGTGCTCGACGCCGACAGCATGATGAGCGGCGAAACCCTGGTGAAAATGGTGCGCCTGATGGAAACCAACCCGAGCGTGGGCATCCTCCAAACCGCGCCCCGCCTCATCAACGGGGAGACGCCCTTCGCCCGCGTCTTCCAATTCGCCAGCCGCGTCTATGGCCCCGTCTTCGCCGCCGGCATGAACTACTGGCAGGTCGGCGAAGCCACTTACTGGGGCCACAACGCCGTCATCCGCCTCGCCCCGTTCATTGAAAACTGCGCACTGCCCGACCTGCCGGGCAAGGAACCCTTCGGCGGCCGCATCCTCAGCCACGATTTCGTCGAAGCCGCACTCATGCGCCGAGCCGGTTACTTTGTCTGCTTCGCCCCGGAAATTGACGGCACCTACGAAGAAGGGCCACCGACGCTACTCGACCACCTCAAGCGCGACCGCCGCTGGTGCCAGGGCAACTTGCAACATATCTGGCTGCTGTGGGCCAAAGGCTGGTCGCCCATCCACCGGCTCATGCTGGCTCACGGCGTCATGAGCTACGGCATTTCCCTCCTCTGGTTTGCCTTTCTCATGCTGGGCACGTTCCGCGCCTATACTCAAACTGGGCACGCGGTCCTCGCCGGGCCCGCGCTCAAGTCCATTGTCCTCTTTGGCATCACCGCCACGATGCTCTTTGGCCCCAAAGTCCTCATGGCCGCGCGGTTGTGCTTCAACCGCCAAGAGCTGGCGGCCTATGGCGGGCTGGTGCGCTATCTCATCAGTGTCGTGCTGGAAACGGCGTTTTTCATCCTGCTCGCACCCGTGCTCATGGTTTACCACAGCAAATTCGTCCTCCTCACCATTTTGGGGCAGGGCGTGCGCTGGGCCAGCCAGCGCCGCAAAGCCATCGGCGAAGCCGACTGGCGCGAATCCATCCTGAACTTCGGCCCCATCACCCTCTGCGGTCTAGTCTGGGCGTTGTCCTGCCTCGTGCTCTCGCCGCATTTGTTTCCCTGGTTGATGCCCGTGCTGGCCGGCTTGTGCCTGTGCGTGCCGTTTGCCATCCTCACCGGCTCGGCGGCCATCGGTCGGCAAACCCGCGCGCTGGGGCTCTTCCTCACCCCCGACGAAACCCGCCCGGCCTGGGTCGTCTCCCAACTCGCCGATAACCTCGGCAAGGCCGCCCAGCGCATCCGCCCGCATCCTTCCCTGCTCCAGGACTACGGCCTGCTGCTGGCGTTGCTCGATCCCTACATCAACGCCATCCACCTGTCCCTGCTGCGACTGCGCCGCAACCCCCCGCCCGAATCCCGCGAGTATTTTCAGGAACTGCGCAAGCGACTCCTCGCCCAGGGCCCGGAAAGCCTGGCCAGCAAGGAAAAAACGGCCCTGCTTCACGACCACGATTCGGTGAACTGGCTGCACGAGCAACTCTGGTCGTCCACCAACGCCGGCCTCGCCGCCTGGTGGCAATTCGCCATCCGCCAGTATAATGTCGTCACCGCCGAGCCGCTCACCCCGCTGTATCGCTAAGGCCCGCCGTCGCGTCCTACTTCGCCAGCCCGACATGCGCGGTGAACGGGTATACGATTACCAGCGGCCGCCCGACCACGTTTTGCCGCGGCACTCCGCCCCAATAGCGGCTGTCCAGACTCGAAGGCGAGTTGTCCCCCATCGCAAAGAAATACCCCGCCGGCACCACCACCGTCTGCCCGTGGCTCGCGAGCGCGGGGCTGGGATACTGGTAACCCGGCCGGGCATACGCATAGCCCGGATAACCGTCGCTTTGCCGGGCTTCTTTCGCAAAGGACGGCGCTCCCTGAATCGGGCTCCCGTTGCTGAATAGCGCCGGCGGCCTCACTTCCAGCATGTCTCCCGGCCGGCCCACCAGGCGCTTGATGAAGTATTGCCCGCCCGAGCCATTCTCCTCCAGCGAAGGAATGCCCGAAGTGCTGAATACAAAGGGATCACCCACCTTGGGCGGGAAAAAATTGTAGGTGAAACGGTCCACAAACAGCATGTCGCCGGTGCGCCGGTCAAAGTTCAGCACCTTGTCGCCCTGCTTCACTTGGTGACCCGTGACCAGGTAGTAGGAAACGTTGTTCGGGTGGCCCGGCTCGGACCCCTGCTTGAGGTAGCCGTGCTCTTGCATGTAGCGGGCCGGCATCCCCTGGTCCATCCAGCTCGCGGCCGCCTCCGGGAAATACGTCTGCAGAAAGGTCTGGTCCATCGTGAAATCCTCGGGCACGTCCACTGTCACCGGCGTGTCGCCGACCCCAATCGTGTATTCGTGCTGCTTTTCCGCGAGCAGGCCGAACCACTTGCGGCCGTCATGCGGGCTCCATCTTGCCATCACCATGTCGCCCGCGACATCCACGGGAATGCGCACCTCGCCGTCCGCGGGCGCGACCACGTCATAATGTGTCGCGCCATGCACAAGGAAATTCCACGCGCGCTCGGGCGCACTTGGCCCGGGGTCGTCCAGGCGATACACATACGGTGTCATCCCATTGTAGGTGGGATACATCGAATTGGTCGGGATTTTGAAGGGCTGGAGAAAAAAGGCGCGAATGCCGATCGCCAATATGGCCGCGACCAGCAGCATCTCGATGTTTTCGCCCCAAAAGGTCACCGGATAAATGTCGCCCCCGCAGCGCAGCATGGCCTCGTGCAACACCTCGCTGGCGGCGTCGAGCTTGCCGGCCCCCGCCTTCCGGTCCTCGCGCAGGTCCCGCAGTCGTTCCGCTGCCGAGCGCAGGTCTTCCAGTTGCCGCTCGGGAATGATGTCGCAGCGGTAGGCATCCACCTTCGCGGCCATCCGCAGCAGGTTGTCGGCCTGCTCGCGCGCCTGCGCGATTTCCGATGGCTTCATAAAAAACATGTTCGAGAGAGGGGAAAACCGGAAGAAACTAAGCAGGTTAGCAATTCATCCGCCAGCTTCTTTCCGTTTACCTGCCATGGTTTTTGCCGTCGGGCCTTAGGAGCCCGCGCTGGTCTTGAGAATTTTGATGAAGGCGTCCTGCGGGATGTCCACCTTGCCGATCTGCTTCATGCGCTTTTTGCCCTCCTTCTGCTTCTCCAGCAGCTTGCGCTTGCGCGTGATGTCCCCGCCGTAGCATTTCGCCGTCACGTCCTTGCGCAGGGCCGATATCGTCTCGCGCGCCACCACCTTGCTGCCGATGGACGCCTGGATCGCCACCTTGAACAATTGCTGCGGCAAAATCTCCTTCAGCTTTTCGCACAGCGCCCGGCCGCGGTTCTCCGCTTTGCTCTGGTGCACGATCGAGGCGAAGGCATCCACCGAATCGCCGTTCACGAGAATGTCCAGCCGCACGAGGTCGCCCGCCGCGTATTCGCCAACTTCGTAGTCCATCGAGCCGTAGCCGCGCGTGATGCTCTTAAGTCGGTCGTTGAAATCCACCAGGATCTCGTTCAGCGGCAGCTTCGCGTGCAGAAGAATGCGTTCGTCGTCGAGGGTCTCGGTATGGTCGCACAGGCCGCGCTTTTCCGAAATCAGCGCGAGCAGGTCGCCGATGCTCGTGTTGGGCGTCAGGATGGTCGCGCGGATCGTCGGCTCCTCAATCATGGCGATGCTCGACGGGTCGGGCAGGTGCATCGGGTTGTCAATTTCCAGCACCGTGCCGTCGGTCTTCGTGATCCGGTAGACCACGCTCGGGTAGGTGGAAATGATGTCCACGTCGTATTCGCGCCGGACACGTTCCTGCACGATCTCCATGTGCAGCAGCCCGAGGAACCCGCAGCGGAACCCGAAGCCCAGCGCCGCCGAACTCTCCGCGGTGTAAACCAGCGACGAGTCATTCAACCGCAGCTTGGACAGGCTGGCCTTCAACTTCTCGTGGTCGGAGGTGTCGAGTGGATACAATCCGCTGAAGACCATGGGCCGCACTTCCTTGTAGCCGGGCAGCGGCTCGGCTGCCGGTGCGCCGTAGTGCGTCAGCGTGTCCCCGATTTTGATTTCGTGCACGTCCTTGATGTTCGTCACCACATAGCCCGTCCAGCCCGCCGTCAGCTCCGGCACCGGATGTGGCAGCGGGTCGAACTGGCCGACTTCCTTCACCTGCACGCGCTGCTTGCGTGACATCAGTAAAATCTCATCCCCGACTTTGAACGACCCGGAAAACACCCGGACGTAGCATATCACCCCGCGGTGGCTGTCATATTTGCTGTCAAACACGAGCCCGCGCGTCGCCGGGTAGTCCGCCCAGCGCGGCGGCGGCAGCCGATGCACAATCGCTTCCAAAATATCCTCGATGCCCAGGCCCGACTTGCCCGACGCCAAAATCGCGTCCTCCGCTGGAATCGCCAGCACGTCCTCGAGTTGCTTGCGCGCGTGGTCCACCCGCGCGCCGGGCAGGTCAATTTTATTGATCACCGGGATGATCGTCAGCCGCTGATTCAGCGCCAGTTGCGCGTTGGCCACCGTCTGCGCCTCTACACCCTGCGAGGCATCCACCAGCAACACCGCCCCCTCGCATGCCGCCAGGCTGCGCGAAACTTCGTAGGCAAAATCCACATGCCCGGGCGTATCAATGAGATTGAGCAAATATTCTTCGCCATTCTTGGCGCGGTAATGCATCGCCACCGGGTGGCTCTTAATGGTGATGCCGCGCTCGCGCTCCAGGTCCATCGCGTCCAGGTGCTGCGCCGTCATGTCCCGCCGGGCGACGGAGTGCGTGGCTTCGAGCAACCGGTCGGACAGCGTGGTCTTCCCATGGTCCACGTGCGCGATGATGCAAAAGTTGCGGATGTGCGCCAAATCCAACATTGGAAACCGGACAAAACACCATTCGCCCGCCGCAAAGGCAACGCTATTCAGCCTGCACATCCGCCCACTCACAGGCCGGCTTCACCACGAGGGTCTTGTCAATCCGCTTGGCAAATCCCGCCAGCACCGCCCCCGGCCCGCACTCGTAAAACGCCGTCACCCCCAGCGCCCCCGCCGCCCGCTGGCAGTCCTCCCACAGCACCGGCGACACGATCTGCTTCACCAGCGCATCCTTAATTTCCCCCGGCTCAGCCACTGACCGCCCCGTGACGTTCGTGAACACGATGCAGCGCGGCGCCTGGAAGGGCACGTCGCGCAGCACGTTCGCATAGGCCGCGCTCGCGCCGGCCATCAACCGACTGTGGTAGGCTCCCGCCACCTTCAGCGGCACCGCCATCTTGAACCCGCGTTCCTTCGCCAGGCCCACGGCCTTGTCAATCTTCTCGCTCTCGCCGGAAATCACAATCTGGCCGGGGCTGTTCAGGTTCGCCATGTCCACGTCCTGCTCGCGGCAAAACGCCTCCACCAGCGCGCGGTCACCGCCGATGAGCGCCGCCATGCCGCCGCGCGTCGTCTCGCAGGCCTGCTGCATCAGCTCGGCCCGCGCCGCCACCAGCCGCAGCCCCGTGGCAAAATCAAACACCCCCGCCGCCGCCAGCGCCGTCAGCTCGCCCA
>CAZDAQ010000054.1:0-15924 GCA_964503425.1 uncultured Opitutales bacterium | reverse complement strand
TCCGGCATCAAGCCCCTGCTCGACAAGTATCCGGGGTTGATCGTGGTGCAACCCCCGCGGGCCGACACCGCCATCGCGCCTTATCCCCGGAACAGCACCCGGCACGCGGCCTTTGTCGAACTCGCGAAGCAGGGGAACATTGACCTGCTGCTGGACGGGGACTCGATCACCGATTGGTGGACGCGGAACGGCAAGGACGCCTTTGCAAAATATTTCGGCAACATCAAGACGGCGAACTTCGCGGTGGCCGGCGAGCGGACGGAGCAAATCCTGTGGGGTCTGCAAAACGGCGAGGGCCAGGGGTTCCAGCCGAAGGCCATCATGCTGATGATCGGCACCAACAATGCCAACAACACCGCGCCGGAAGTGGCGGAGGGGATTGGCGCGATTGTCCTCGAAATGCGGAAGGACTTTCCCAACGCAAAAATCCTGCTGCTGGGCATTTTCCCCCGCGGCGACCCGGGCGACCCGGTGCGCGCGAAAATTGCGGGAAGTGAACAAGATCGTCTCGAAGCTTGATGACCAGCAACACGTCTTTTACCTGGATATCGGGGCGAAATTCCTCGACGAGAACGGCGTGTTTCTGCCGGACGCATTCCTGCCGGACAAACTGCATCCGCAGGAAAAGGGCTATGAGATCTGGGGCGAGGCGGTCAAGGAGCCCCTGGCGAAGATGCTGAAGTGAGGGGGAAGGGTGGGGATGGGGCCGACGCTGGGGTTGCGTTTGGAACGGATGGTTGCTTCGTTGTAAATGGTCTCCATGAGTAATGTCGTCGAAACTTACTTCGTTCTTGATGCGAGCTGTTGTCGTGACGGAAAGTATCCGCCGCTTGAGTCTTATTTACGTGAACGTACCGAGAATAAGGTCGTAATTGTGCCAACCTTGGGCGTTGAGTCTCACAAGGGTACAGATCCCAATTACAATCTCAAGAGATCACTCGATGTAATTTCAGAATTTCCTAAACAAGTCGTGATACTAAAACCAACCGGATATATTATTTATAAGGAATTGAGGAGAAATGACTTGCCGCATGGGTTATTCGAACTCGAATCTACTTCAGGCTTCGACACTTACTGCAATCAAACACTCCATTCTAGGGACGAGAGAATTATCCGGCAAATTGTTGATCGCGGTAAGGACGCAAATGATTATTTGCAGCTTTGTAGAGACGAAGTCAGTAAGATGATTCCTTCTATAGATGAGATTAGAAGAAGATTTGATGCACGAGAACGGGATATTTTATCAAACGCTTTTAACGATGACGGTTTCATTTTGAAGGAAACGCAGCTACTTCTAAAGGTCTATAATATCGCAATTCCATTTGCATATGATCTTGGAAGTCGTCGATTCAGTTCATTCACTTCGTTGAGCAAGGACGATAAGTTGATTCAACTTGGGTTTCGAGAGGGAATAGGCATTTTCATGGTTCTTTTAAAATGGGCAGCCCGCGGCGGCTACGAGCAGTTAAAGCCCGAGAAACTCAGAAACGATACTCTAGATGCAAGCTATTCGACCTTTGCCACTTATTTTGATGGCATCATGACCCTGGACAAGGGATTGCTTTCAACCTACCAGCTCACAAAGGCATGCTTGAACTTTTTTCAGCGACTTAAGATCTAGAGCGTGGATAATTGAATCTACCGCCGGGAGAATTTCTGGTTGTGGGGGTTGGCGAAGCCGCGGTTGCGGCGTTTGGGCGGGGGCGGGGGGACGGAGTTGAGGTCGGGTTCGGTGCGGTAGTTGAAGCCTTCGAGCTTGCGGCGGGCGATGGCGCGGCCAATGAATTTCTCGATGGCGTGGAGGTAGGTGGTTTCGTCGGAGGAGAAGAGGGTGAAGGCTTCGCCTTCGCGGAGGGCGCGGCCAGTGCGGCCAATGCGGTGGACGTAGTCCTCGGCGTGCTGGGGGACGTTGTAATTGATGACGTGGGAGATGCCGGCGATGTCGAGGCCGCGGGCGGCGATGTCGGTGGCGACGAGGATGTCGAACTTGCCTTCCTTGAAGCCGGCGAGGGCGGCGGTGCGCTCGGCCTGGGAGCGGTCGGCGTGCATGACGGCGACGGGGTGGTTGTGGGCGATGAGCCAGTCGGCAATGTGGTCGGCGTCGCGCTTGGTGCGGGTGAAGACGAGGACGGAGTGGTACTCCATCTTCTTGAGCATGTCCAAGAGGAGGTCGTATTTCTGGATGCCGTCCACGGGGTAGATGGCGTGGTCCACGGTGTCGGCGGGGGAGACGCGGTTGCCGATCTGGATGTCGAGGGGATCGCGCAGGGCCCAGGAGATGAGGCGCTTGATGGCGTCGGGGACGGTGGCGGAGAAGAGGAGGGTCTGGCGGTTTTTGGGGCACTGGCCGAGGATGCGGGTGACGTCGTCAATAAAGCCGAGGTCGAGCATGCGGTCCACTTCGTCCAGGACGACGAATTCGAGGCTGGAGAAGTTGAGATTGCCCTGGCCGAGGTGGTCGAGGAGGCGGCCCGGGGTGGCGACAACGGTGTCCACGCCATCGCGAAGGGCGTCGAGCTGGTGGCCGTAGCCGACGCCACCGTGGACGAGGGCGACGCGGAGGTCGGAGTGTTTGGAATAGGCGCGGAATTGTTCGTCCACCTGTGCGGCGAGCTCGCGGGTGGGCTCGAGGACGAGGACGCGGGGGCCGCGGTCCTTGTGGGCGCCGAGCTTGGCGAGGGCGGGGAGGGCGAAGGCGGCGGTTTTGCCGGTGCCGGTTTGGGCGGAGCCGACGACGTCGCGCCCTTGCAGGATGACCGGGATGGCCTGGGCCTGAATGGGCGTGGGGGTGGTGTAACCTTTGTCGGTGACCGCACGGACCAGATCCGGCGGCAGGCCAAGTTCCTCAAATGTCATGTTATGAAGCGGATACGTCTAGCAAGGGTGCGGGCGGGGCACAAGGGCGAAATGGGGGCGGGGAGGATGGAAAATGGAAGATGGAAAATGGAAGAGAGAGAAAGGTGAAAAAAAGGGGCGGGCGATGGCGCTGGCGCTTTGGCGCGGGGTGTGCTAGTTTATGGCGACCAGGATTTTTGCCGCATGAGTGAGACGCTGAATTTGCCCACGGAAGTGCCGGTGATGACGCTGGCGAACACGGTGTTGTTTCCGCACGCGCTGTTGCCGCTGTATATTTTCGAGCCGCGCTACCGGCAGATGCTGGACGATGTGCTGCACGGGAACCGGTTTTTCGCGGTGGCGGCGCTGGACCCGGCGCGGGCGCAGGAGCCGGACCAGGTGGAGCCGCCGTGCGGCATCGCGGGATTGGGGATGGTGCGGGCGAGCCACGAGAACGCGGATGGGACGTCGAATTTGATCGTGCAGGGAGTGGCGCGGGTGCGATTTCGCGGGATTGTGAGCGAGACCCCCTACCGGCGCTGCGCGCTGGAAGTGCTGCCGACCGCGCCGGGGGCGGTGGCGACGGAACTGCGGCGGCAGCGGCTGGCGCTGCTGCATCAACTGGAGCAATTTCGCGAGGTGGGCGGCATGGTGCCGGAGGAGGCGGTGGGGTTTTTGCGGACCTTGCGGGAGCCGGAGGTGTTTCTGGACATCGCGGCGTTCACACTGTGCAGCGATGCGATGGAGAAGCAAAAGCTGCTGGAGGAACTGGACACGGCGACGCGGTTCTCACGGTTTTTACGGCACCTGAAGGCCGAGACGGCGCGGCTGCGGCTGACGCGGAAACTGCAGGGGTCGCTGAGTGACGAGGATGTGTCGCGGAATTGAGGGGGCTAATTGCCGGCGGCGGCTTCGCGGAGGAAGTCGGCGAAATTGAGCAGGGCGTCCTGGAGGAGGATGGCGGCGGGGTGGCCGCCGCCGTTGAGGAGGACGGCGAGGGCGGTGTGGTATTTCGGGAGGATGACCACGAGGGCGGATTGGTGGTCGTAATCGCCCTGGGCGACGATCAATTCGAGGCCACGGTAATACTGGCGCGTCCAGCCCATGCCGTATTGACGGGGGTCGCGAAGGGATTGGGGGCGCCAGCGTTGCTCGACGGAGGCTTCGCTGAGGAGGCGGGAGCCGTCGGAGGCGAGGCCACCGGAGAGTTCGCATTGGAGCCAGGCGGCGAGGTCGCTGGCGGAAGCGCGCAGGCCGTGGGCGGGGGTAAGCGCACCGAGCGAGGTGTTGGCGGGAGGGAGAGGATTCCAGACGCCGTTGGCATCGGGGAGGTGGCCAATGGCTTCATCGGCACCGGGTGCGGAGGAGGGAGCGTCGAAGCTGGTGTGTTTGAGGCCAAGGGGGTCAAGCAACTGGGTTTTGAGGAGGGCGGCGTAGGCGGCGGGGAGGGCGTCACCGGGGGTGAGGAGGTGATTGGCGGCAATGGTCGTGAGGTAGGCGGCGGCGGCGGGGCTGGCTTCGCAATAGCTGAAGGTAACGCCGGGCTGGGCAAGCACGGGGATTTGGGCAAGGGAGGCGAAAAGGTCGGCAACGGTGTCGTGCGGGGCGGCAACGAGGCGGTCTTCGTAATCGGGGATGCCGGCGGTCATTTCGAGGAGCTGGCCGAGGGTGGCGTCGTGGGTAGCTTGCGGGTCGGAGAGCTTGAAATCATTCCAAGCTCGGCGAGCGGGTTTATCGAGGTCAATAGCATGATTGTCAGAAAGGCGCGCGAGGAGAAGGGAGTTCAGGGCCTGCGTGACAGCGCCGATGGCGAAACGGGAATTGGGTGTAATCGGAGAGCCGGAAGCGGCATCGCCGGCGGGGGCGGCCCGAACGCCGAAGCCTTCGAGGAGGAGAACGTGGCCGGGCTGGACGAGCGCGGCGGCGAGGCCGGGGATGTGGGATTGGCTGCGGGCGTTGCCAAGGTAGTCGCGGAAGGCGGAGATTTGGGCAGGGGACAGCGGGACAGGGGCATAAGAGGATAGTTGATTGCTGATTGCTGATTGCTGAACGCCGGGGGTGGAATTTGATGGAGAGTTTTGGGTTGGGGAAGAGGTGGCTGTGGATTGGGCGAGAAGGCTGGAAGTGGCCAGCGACGCAGAGAGGATGGCGGCCAAGCAGGAATGGGAGAAAAGACGGAGGCGCATGGTCAGTAGGTGTGTTCGGGGATTTGCGTTTCCGTGGCGGGGGTGGCAGAGCCGAAGGCGGATTTTTCCGGGATGGGCAATTGGGCAAAGGTGGCGCCGCTTTTGGAAAAGACGCGGGCGACTTTTTTGGTTTCGGTGCCGAAGGCGAAGACGATGCTGTCCACGTCGGGGTTGCTCCACCAGGCGGCGTCGGGAAGTTCGAGGGTGTCAACGGTGGCGCCAGTAGTGGGGAGGATGGGGTCGGAGATGTCGGCCGGGCCGTGACCGGGGAGGACGATGAAGTAAAAAATGTCAGTGCGGCCAGGATGGCCATAGGGCGGGTCGCCAATGGAGTGGATTAGGTGGTGTTGTTTGTCGAAGGCATACCACTGGGCAGAGAGGGCGGCTGCAGGGAGGGGGACTTTTATGCTGAGGGAAAGGCGGAAGAAGTCGTGGTCGGAGGAATGGTTGCCGGTGAGCGGGCGCAGGCGGGTGACGTCGGTGATGGCAAAGAGGTCGGAAGGGGCTTTTTCGGGGTAGAGTTCCTGGGCGGAGAAGTCGGCGTATTTGTCAGCGGCGAGCTGGGTGCGCTCAGGGAAGTCGAAGTCGCGCCAGGAACCAGAGGGATAAACGAGGGCGGAGGCCTGGACGGAATTGCCGACGACGACGACGACGTAGGAGGCGGTGGCAGAGGCCGGTTCCTGAATGGGGAAGAGGACCATGTAAGTCTGGCCGACTTGAAAATCGCGGGGGGCGACAAAGGCGGTGGTATCCGCACTTTGAATCATGAGGGAGCTATTGGCGGGGATGAGCGGGTAGGGGCGCGGCTTGCGGTTGACGTCAAAAAAATACAAGTGGACGAATTCGAGATGGTCAGCCAAGTCGTTGCGAATGGTGATGGGGATGCCGAGGTAGGAGGAGGCGTAACCCTTGCCCGGGAGGGGGCGGAGGCGCAGGACGCGGGGCTGATCAAGGACGAAAGAGCGGCCATAAGGGGAAAGGCGCTGAGTGGGCGGAGGGCGTTCGCCGACGCCGGCGGGTTGATCGTAAAACCAGTCGTGGATGACTTTCTGGTCGTCCGGTATGAGATCCTGGACGGCGAGAGTAAAGGTGCTACCGTCGGTGCGACGGAAGGTGATATTGCCGCTGTTCAGGTCGAGCGGGGCGGCGTCGTAGCGGCCGCCATTTTGGTCGGCGTAGAGGTGATTCTGGGCGCGGGCCGCCGGGGCGCCGGGGAGGAGGGCGAGTAGCAGGAAGGCACCCGCGGAGAAGGCGCGGAGGCAGGAATTGAGGTCCCGGGGCCAAAGCATTGCCGATGACATTCGCCTGCGAGGTTAGCGTGGCCGGGGGCCGACGAGGGGCGGGCCGGCGCGTGGGTTAAGCCTGCTTGTCGGTGGGGAGGCTTTGGGGCGGGCTGGAGGCCACCGGAGCGGCGGTTGGGGGCGCGGGGGGGGCGAGCTTTTTGCGTTCTTCCTCATCCGCGGCGGAGCGGAAAGAGTCTTCGACTTCGCTGGCGGCTTTTTTGAATTCGCGGAGGGACTTGCCGAAGGCCTTGGCGAGCTCGGGGAGGCGTTTGGCGCCAAAGAGGAGGAGGACGACCAAAACGATGACGATCATCTCCGGAGTGTTCCAACCGAAGGCCAACATGGGGGATAGTGACGCCATGAGCGTAGTATCCATGCTTTTGCACAATCTGTAAACCTCAAATCAGCGGTTTATCTTGGGGGTATAGATGCGGCAGGCGGGCGGGTAAGTAGCCGGCGAGGTGAAGTGGCTGGGCGTATTTTCCCAAGGCGCAGTCTTGCCGGGTTGGGGAATAAGTGATAGAGATTAAAAAGAGAGGCGGGCAGATTAGCCCGGTTTTCCCAAAACACATGAGCACGACTCCCGCCAAGCCGATACCGGCGCCCCGTGTGAAGGAAACGCTGCAGCGGCTGAAGCAGAATATTGGGAAGATCATCCGGGGGAAGGACTCGGTGATTGACCAGGTGCTGGTGGCGCTGGTGGCGGGGGGGCATTTGCTGCTGGAGGACCTGCCGGGGCTGGGGAAGACGACGCTGGCCTATTGTTTGGCGCGGTCGCTGGACTGCCAGTTTTCGCGGATTCAGTTCACCAGCGATTTGCTGCCGAGCGACATCCTGGGGGTTTCGATTTACGACGACCAACTGAAGGAGTTTGTGTTCAAGAAGGGGCCGCTGTTTGCGAACATCGTATTGGCGGACGAGATCAACCGGACGACGCCGAAGACGCAATCGTCGCTGCTGGAGGTGATGGACCGGGGGAAGGTTTCGATGGACGGGCAGACGTATCCGGTGGGGCAGCCGTTCATGGTGTTCGCGACGCAAAATCCGGTGGACTACGAGGGGACGTTTCCGCTGCCGGAGAGCCAGATGGACCGGTTTTTGATGCGGTTGCAGATGGGCTACCCGGAATTTGCGGATGAACTGGCGATTTTACAGGCGGCGACGACGCGGCGGTCGTATGACCTGCTGGACCTGGAGCCGGTGGCGACGCGGGCGGAGGTGCTGGAGATCCAGCATTACACGCCGCAGGTTTATGTGGAGGACTCGGTGCTGGAATATATTTTGAAGATTGTGACGGCGACGCGGACGGAGACGGAGTTCGAGGCGGGGATTTCAACGCGCGGGTCGCTGGCGCTGAAGCTGGCGGCGCAGGCGGCGGCACTGGCGGACGGGCGGGCGTTTGTGGTGCCGGCGGATGTCATGCAGGTGGTCAAGCCGGTGTGCGTGCACCGGCTGGGATTACGACGGGCGGCGACGGATTCGCTGGAGGAGCGGCGGACGGTGGAGGGGCTGCTGACGCAGATTCTCGACCGGATCGCGCAGCCCGTGTAAGGGTTGTGGAACAGAAGGAAATGAAGGACGCGAAGCAATGCAGCAGGGAAAAGGAGAACCGGAGTTTGCCAGGCGAAGGAGAAAACCGTAATTTTTAAATTCCAAATATATGTCCATGGTGATCACACCCGCGGCGAGCCACCGGACAATGGAGTGGAGCGACCCCGGTTTTTTCGCGGACCGGCTGGGGCGGACGACGAATTTCTGGCGGCTGCTGTGGTTTTTGCTGCTGCCGCCGGACACGCACCGGACAACGGCGACGCCGGCGGGGGTGGTGCTGATTATTGTGTCACTGGGGATCGGCGTGGCGGCCTACAACAATGCGAACAACGTGCTGTTCATCGCGCTGTCGCTCATGCTGTCGAGCCTGGTGTTGAGCGGGATGTTGTCATGGGTGAATTTCCGTGGGGTGAGCTGGCGGCTGGTGCTGCCGCCGCATTTCCGGGCCGGGGAGCCGGCGCCGCTGCGGATCGAGGTGGCGAACGCGAAGAAAGTCGCGCCGACCTATAGTTTGCTGTTCCGGGCGCGCGCACGGCGCGAGGGCGGAACACAACAAATGTTCCTGAATGACCGGCTGGATCCCGGGGGCACGGGGGCGCTGGACTGGATTTTTTCCCCGCAGCGGCGCGGGCGGGAGACGATTGAGATCGCCGGGGTGGAGTCGCAATTTCCGTTCGGGTTTTTGCGGAAGATGGCGGGCGGGAGTGTAAAGCATGAAGTGCTGGTGTGGCCGGAGCGGCGGCCCTACGAGTTCCGGCCCGCACCGAGCCGGCGCGCCAACCAGGCGGGGGAGACGCAGCGGCGGCCAGGGCCGGGGGCGGACTTGCTGGGACTGCGGGCTTATCGCCCGGGGGACGCCCCACGCTTGATGCACTGGAAAGCGAGCGCGCGGCTGCAACACCTGGTGGTGCGGCAGACAGGGGAAGAGCAGCGCGCGGGGTATTACCTGGTGCTCGATGCGGCGCAGTCCATCTGGACGGATGCGGAGCAGTTCGAGCGGCTGTGCAGCATGGCAGCAAGCCTAGCGGAAGACCTGTTTGCGGAAGGTAAGCTACTGGGCTACTCGATCAACGGGCAACTGATGCAGCCGGTAAAGCGGCTGGGGGATTTGCACGCGTTTTTCGACGGGCTGGCGCGGCTGGAGCCGGCGGCGAAATCGTCACCGCCGGTGCGCGGTGGCGCGAATGTGATCACTTTCACGCCGGGACCCCGGCAACAAGCTTATGCGAGCCTTGGCGGCCAATACGCGGGTGCGGCTTAACGCCGACGATCTGCACCAGCTTCGCTGGTTGCTGGGCCTGGGGGTGACACTCCTGGCTTACTGGACGTTGCTGTCCCTGGACACGGGTTGCGGGCCATGGCTGGCGACAGCGGCGGTGATCGTGACAGGCTGCCTGCTGTGGCCGAGGCTGCCGGGGCGGCTGCCGCAGTGGTTTTGGCGGATGGTGGTGCCGGTGATGGTGGTGGTGATCGTGGTGGATTTCGCCACGAGCCGGGCGGACGTGCTGCCGGCGCTGGTGCGGATGGTGACGCTGCTGACGCTTTACCGGTGCCTGCAATACCGGCGGCGGCGGGAGGATTTGCAATTGATGCTGCTGTGCCTGTTCATGACGGTGTTGTCGGGAGTGCTGACGATGGCGCTATTGTTTGCCGTGCAGATTCTGCTGTTTGCAGTGATGGCGATGGTGCTGCTGTTTATCATCAATGTGCAGGAGGCGGGCGGGGCGCGGGCGCTGACGGCGGCGGACTGGGCGAATTTCCGCTGGGGGGCGTTTATGGGGAGGCTGTGGCGGGGCTTGAACCTGCGGCTGTGTCTGCTGGCGGGCGCGCTGTTCGCGGGGCTGGTGGCGATGAGCACGGTGATTTTCGTGGCGATGCCGCGGTTCAGCTTCGAGCATTCGCTGAGTTTTGCGAAGCTGAAGGGGGAGTCGGGCTTCAATGACAAGATCAGCTTTGGGAACATTGACACGCTGACGATGAACGACACGGTGGCGTTCCGGGTGGATCCGCCGCTGGGGGTGATGCTGGAGTCCACACCCTACTGGCGGATGCTGGTGCTGGACGAATACAAGAACAACACCTTTGAGTCCTCGCACACGCCCTTGCAGCGCGAATACGAACGGCGGCCGACTTACCTGGGAGACGGCCTAAGAATTCCCGGCATATCGCAGCCACCGGGGGAGTGGACGTTTTATTTGGAAGGGGACGTGAGCGAATACCTGCCGATCCTGGGGGCGTTCCGGAAACTGGTGTTTGATTCGCCGCAGGCTTTCAACGGGAACGGGACAACGTATGTTTATCGGACGGAAGAGACCTCGACGAATGTGCTGGGCTACAAGATAACGGACATGAACGTCGGGGCGGTCATGCAGGCGAGCCATGCGGAGGTGAAAGCGCTGAGGGGAAAGCACCCGGATCCCTTTGCGGCATCGCCCACGCCGCCGGAGTATCCGAACAACCTGTGGCAACTGCCGCAGAATGCCGAGGACCAGGCCTATTTGAAGAAAACGGTGGCGGAGATACGAGGAGGGCGCACCGACATGAGCGAGACGGAGTTTATTGAAGGGGCGATAAAATACCTGCAAAGCCATCATTTCGGCTCGACCACGCTGAGCGTGGCGAGCCTGCCGGAGAAGAGCCAGCGGGACCAGCTGGTGAATTGGATGAACAGCAAGAGCGGCGGGTGGTGCGAGCATTTTGCGGGGGCGTTCACGCTGCTGGCGCGGGCGGCGGGCTACCCGACGCGGGTGGTGTCGGGCTACAAGGGCGCAACCTTCAACGGGATTGAGCATTATTACGTGGTGCGGGAAACCGACGCGCACGCGTGGGCGGAAGTTTTCGACGGCAAGGATTTGTGGCTGCGGGTGGATCCGTCGCCCGGGGCGGTGAATTCCTTTGGGGGAGGGACGCTGGCGGCCGCAGCCGCGCCGGTGAAATACGACCAAGGGTGGAGTGCGCGGGTGGACAGCCTGCGGATGCTGTGGTATCGGCGCGTCATCAATTTCGACCATACGGACCAGCAGGAATTTGCGAGCACGCTGAGCGAGTATGGCAAGATGATCCTGGGTTCAATAAGGGATCAACTCGGCATATACTGGAAGAGGTTGAGCGACTGGTTCACGTCGCCGTCGGTGGCGAAGGAAAAGCGAATTTTGCCGCTGCTGGCGTTGGCGATCCTGGCACTCTTTTTCAGCCGGCGGATGCAAGGCGGATGGCTGCGAATGAGCACGCGCGGATGGGTGGCGAAGTGGAACCGGGACTCGCCGGTGCGGCGGCAGGCGGGGCGGTGGCTGGGGCGCTTTGAGCCGGCGTGGCAGGGGCTGGGGGCGACGCTGCCGCCGGAGGGAAGGGCGGCGTGGGCGGCGGCGCGATACGATTTACTGGCCCTGCGTTACGGGCCGATGGAGACGATGCCGGACCCGGTGGGGGCCTTCCAGCGAGCGCGGGCGCTGTTGCGGGAGGCGCGACGTTCGCGCTGGCGCAACCGACAAAAATAGTGAAGCGTAGCGCCATGCCAACGCTGGTTTCCTGGAATGTGAACGGGCTGCGCTCGGTGCTCGGCAAGGGATTTTTGCAATTTGTGGAGGAGCGGCAGCCGGAGGTGCTGTGCCTGCAGGAGACGAAAATCCCCACGGCGCAGGCAGAGAAACTGGCGCTGCCCTTCGCGCACCAGTTCTGGCATGACGCGGTGAAGCCGGGCTATTCGGGGACGGCGATATTGTCGCACAAGAAACCGCTGCAAGTGCTGCGGGATTTCCCGCTGCCGCACAAGCATCCGGCGGAAGGGCGGCTGCTGGCGGCGGAGTTCGGCGGCTTCTGGCTGGTGAATGTGTATGTGCCGAATTCGCGGCGGGAGCTGGTGCGGCTACCCTACCGGCAGCAGGAGTGGGACCCGGCGCTGCGCGGTTTTTTGCGTGAGCTGGCGGAGGAGAAACCGGTGGTGGTATGCGGGGATTTTAACGTGGCGCACGAAGAGATTGATTTGGCGAATCCGGGGCCGAACCGGCGGAACCCAGGCTTCACGGACGAGGAGCGGGCGGGTTTTACGGAGCTGCTGGGGGCGGACTTTGTGGACGTGTTCCGGCAGCGGCATCCGAATGAGCCGGGGCATTATTCGTGGTGGACCTACCGGATGAACGCGCGGGCGCGGAACATTGGGTGGCGGATTGATTATTTTCTGGTGTCGAAGCCGCTGGAGAAAAAAGTGAGCGAGGCGTTTATCTGGGCGGACGTGCTCGGGTCGGATCATTGTCCGGTGGGGGTGCGGCTGCAGGCGAAGTGGTAGGGGAGGGTTAAGCGGGCCAGAGTTTTTCGAGTTCGGCGACGGCGAGGGCGGGGCCGTTTTCAGCGCGGAGAGTGGAGGCGCATTCAGTGACGCGGCGGACGGTGGCGACGTCGCGCAGGGCGGCGTCCACCGCGGCGGGGAGCTGTTCAGGCCAGGTGGCGGGGTCGAGGATGCGGGCCACGCCGAGGCGGGCGAGCGCGGCGGCCCAATACGGCGGATTCCGGGAGGGCGGGATGACGATTTGCGCGCGGCCAGCATAGAGGGCGGCGACGGTGGTGGCGTAGCCGCCATCGTGAATGACAACTGTGGCGTGGGTGAAAAGTTCTTCAACCGGGACCGGGCCGGGGAGCAGGATTTCCGGACGCTGAAGGTCGGGAGCGGGCGGAGAATTGGGGGAGTGGATGACGAGAGGCAGGTCGTTGGGCCAGGCGGCGAGGAGGCGGTGAAGGAGGGGGGCTTCGGCATTGGAGAAAAGGCGTGGCAGGGACAGCACGGGCACGGGCGCGCCGCCGCGGGCGAGCGTGGCGATGGGCGCGAGGCGGGTGGTGGCGGCGGCATCGGGCGGCGACGGCCCATGCAGGAAGCCGGTGTAAACATAGGATGGAGGCGGCGGGCCGGGCGGGGGAAAGAGCATGGGAGAAATGGCGACGAGGATGCGGTCAGCCGGCTGGGACAGGAAACCGTGGAAGTTGCCGAGATTGCGTGCGCGCAGGGCGGGACCAGCGAAGCGGTTGACCATTTGGTCGAGCTGCCATTCCTGGGCGCGCCAGGCGCTGCGGTGATGGGCGGCATGAAGAAAACGCGGCAGCCAGGCGGGCGGAACGGAGCCGGCGGGAGTGGTTTGCGGGAAGGGAATGCCGAGGGGATCCAGCGCAAGAACGGCGCACTGACGGCTGGCGGCGCTGGCGGCATTTCTTAAAAAAGGGAAAAGGCGGGAGGTGACGAGGGCGTCGTGATTGGGTAATTGGGCGAGGACGGCGTCGAGCAGCGGGTGGAAAATCGGGACAAGACTGGCATAGAGGGCGGCGACAAGTTTGGGTTCCGGCGGGATGTGGAGGAGGGGTTCTGGCAGGAGGGTTGGAGAGGCGAGAGGTGCGAAGTCCAGACCGGCGGAGGCGGCAACGCTGGAGAGAGACGGGTCACCGAGCAAAGTGACCGCATGGCCGGCAGCGCGGAGGGCCGCGCCCAAGGCGAGGAACGGGGCCACATCAGCGGTGGAACCGAGGGCGACGAGAAGAAAGCGGCGGGACGGGGCGGACACTGGAGAAGATGGCAGCCAACGCGCGGGAAAAGTCAATTGCGGGGCGGTGCGGCAATTTAAGGAGAAGGGTAGTTAACCGCGATGAAATCACAGTTCGGCGAGGAGCTGGCGGCATTCGGCGGCGGGGTCGTCGTGGTTTTGGGCAACGGCGAGGTCAAGGGCTTCGTGAAGCCAGCGGCGGGCGTCATCGCGGCGGGTGAGCTGGAGGCAGGCGTGGCCGAGCAGGAGGCGGGGCATGAGCCAGTCAGCGCGGCCGGCGGCGCATTTCTCGAGGTGCTCGATGGCTTCGGCGGCGTGGCCCTCCTGAAAGAGGGCCTGACCGAGGCTGAAGCGGAAAAGGAGATTGCCCGGCTGGGCAAGAACGCGATCGCGAAAAGTGGCGGAGCGCATGATGAAACCGGCGCGGACGCAGCCCGGAGGATAAAGCAGCCGGAACTAGAAGAAGATGGCGACGGCGGTGATGTTGTCGGGGCCACCGCGCTGGTTGGCGATATGGATAAGGCGTTCGACGAATTTTTCGGGGCTGTCGTCGAGCCAGATTTGCTGGGTAAGTTCGTTTAACTCGAGGACTTTGGTAACACCGTCGGTGTAGAGAACCAAGCGGTCGCCCGCGAGGACGGGGACGGCGAAATGGTCCACTTCGATTTCCCCAGCCTGGCCGATGCAGCGGGTGAGGGTGTGGGTGTAGTAATCGGGGATGTAGAGGTTGTCGCCAGGGCGGAGGCGGGCGCGCATTTCCTCGGCCATGGTGTGGTCGGTGGTA
The DNA here is from genome assembly GCA_964503425.1 of uncultured Opitutales bacterium. Lineage (GTDB taxonomy): Bacteria > Verrucomicrobiota > Verrucomicrobiia > Opitutales > JABDGR01 > CAZDAQ01. Next base: position 1,760 of record CAZDAQ010000054.1, on the reverse strand, counting down.
AGCTGGCGGACTTCCTGGCCGGGGCGGAAGAGGAGCAGGCCGCTGTCGCCGACATGGCCGACCTCGAGGTGGCCGCGGCCAATTTTGAGGGCGGTGAGGGTGGTGCCGATGCCGACATCGGCGCTGATTTTGCGCCCTTCGGCGTAAACGAGGGTGTTGACGGCGTTGAACAGCTCGTCGAAGGAGACTTTGCCGTTGCGGCCGGGGGCGGAGAGAATCTCCTGAAGGCCCTCGATGGCGACCATGCTGGCCACGGCGCCTTCGGGAAGGCCGCCGAGGCCGTCGGCAATGGCGAAGAAGCCCTGCTTGGGAAGGGCCAGGAAGGCGTCCTCGTTGCGCTCGCGCTGCAAGCCACGGTCGGTTTGCCCGTAGGCTTGAAAAGGGAGGGTGGGCGTTTCGGCCATGAACGGAAGGGAGTAGCGACAGCGTGGCCGGACGATAGGGCGACCTCAGTGACAAGGCCGGGGAGGACTCGGACGGCGAAGTGTTGCTTATAGCATTTTGCGGACGGAAAGTAAAGGCGGGCGTTTGAGAAAGTTGGCGGATGAGCGGGTTTAGGCGGGGGTTTCGAGGGGGTCGAAGGTGTCGTCGCGGTCGGCGCGGGAGAAGACGGTGTGGCCTTTGCGGGGCAGGGCGGCGAGGAAGCGTTTGCCGTATTCCTTGCGCAGGACGCGGGAGTCAAGGATGGTGACGGTGCCGCAATCCGTCTGGCGGCGGATGAGGCGGCCTATGCCCTGGCGGAATTTGACGAGGGCGTCGGGGAGGGTGATTTCAGCGAAGGCATTGCCGCCGCGGTTGCGGACGCGCTCGTGGCGGGCTTCGAGGACAGGGTGGGAGGGATTCTCGAAGGGGAGGCGGGTGAGGATGACCTGGGACAGAGCTGCGCCAGGCACGTCAATGCCAGTCCAAAAGCTGTCGGTGCCGAAGAGGACGCCGTTGCCGGCCTGGGCGAAGTGGCGGGTGAGGTCGCCGCGGGAGAAATCGAGGCCTTGACGGAAAAACGGGCGGCTGGCCTTGGCGAGTGCCGGCTCGACGAGTTCGGCGACGGCGCGGAGGTCGGCGTGGCTGGTGAAGAGGACCAGGGAGCCACCGCGCACGCGGCGGACGCAAAAGGAGACCATGTCGGCAAGCCACGCGAGGTCGAGGCGGCCAGTGCCGGGGGCGGGGTCGGGGGCGTCGGCGGCAAGGAAGACACGGAGATTTTTTTTGAAATCGAAGGGGGAGTTCTCGACACGGCCAGTGGCGGCGGCCGGGGCGCCGACGCGGGCGCGGAAGGCGTCGAGGGTGGCGCCGTCGGTGAGGGTGGCGCTGGTGAGGACGACGCCGGTGTCGCGCGTGAAGATGGCCTCGCGGAGCTGGGGGGCGACGTCGAGCGGGGCGGCGCGGACGTGGACGAGCTGGCCGCGCTTGCCGCCGCGTTCGAGCCAGTAAACCTGGTCGGGCTCGGCGAGCTTGAGGCAGGCGTCGAGGGTGGCGCGGAAGCCGTTGATTTTCTTTTTGTGGTCGCGGAGTTCCTCGGCTTCGTTTTCGTTGGCGGCGGATTCGACGAGCTGGCCGAGGCGGTCGGAAAGGATTTTGAGCGGGCCGTCGAGGACAGGCGGGCTCCAGTTGGGCTCGTGGAGGCGGACGATGGATTTGCGGCCAAGGTATTTTTCGCGGACGTTTTCAAAAAACAATTTGGCGGCGTCGAGCGTGGTGGAGACGAGGGTGTGGTCGTGCTTGGAGCCGCGTTTGGCGAGGAAGCCCTTGCGGGTTTGGGG
>CAZDAQ010000053.1:0-16115 GCA_964503425.1 uncultured Opitutales bacterium | reverse complement strand
GCAAACGCTAACCCGCACCCGCCATGGCCCGAGTTTTCAAGCGGAAGGACCGGCTGAGTGCGATGTCGGAGATCAACCTGACGTCGCTGATGGACCTGGTGTTTTGCCTGCTGATCATTTTCATGATTACGACGCAACTGCCGGAGCAGACGATCCCGGTGAACCTGCCGTCGCAAGCGCAGAGCAAGGAAGTGCGGGACCCGAAGCTGAAGTTTCAGGCGGTGTCGGTGGATGCGCAGGGCCGGTATTTCTGGGGGACGGAGCAGGTGGACGCGGACAAGCTGCGGACCATGTTGCAGTCGCTGGCGACACAGCCGGACCCGCCGGTAATCAGCCTGCGGGGCGACGCGTCGCTGCAATACCAGAAGATCATTGATGTACTGGACCTGATCAAGCAGGCCGGCTTGACGAAGCTGAGCATGGATACGAAGGTAAAATAAACGTCCGCAACTTTTCCACCGCATGAGCGAAGCCACCCGAGATGACAAGCGAACGCCCCTGGCCCTGGGCCTGGCGGTGGGGCTGCATCTGTTGGTGGCGGCGGTGCTGCTGTTTTATTTTTGGAAGGCGCGGGCGCCAATGATGGCGGCGTCGGAGCATGTGTTTGAATTGGTGGCATCGCCCACGCCGGACAATGCGCCGGCGTCGGCCGGAGCGCCGGCGGCGGCGATTCAGATGCCGACGTTGCCGAAGATAACCCCCTTGGTGACGCAACCGCCCAAGCCGGTGTCCACTCCGCCGACGCCACCGAAGATTGCGCAAACCACGCCGCCGCCAAAGCCGGTGCCGACGACGTCGGCGCCATCAACCATCAGCTATGATCAATTTGTGAAGAACAATCCCCTGCCAAAAACCTCCACCACGGCGACGCGGCCAACCACTGCGCGGCCGATGCCGGCGGTGGGCATTGATGATACGCAGATTCAGAAGGATTTGCTGAAGATTGGAACGGCTGCGGGCACTTCGACAACACCCGGGCATACCGGGCAGCCCACGAGCGGGATGAAGAGCGACTACCTGGCGGGGCTGAAGGCGCGGTTGCTGGCGGCGTATGAGAATCCGGCGCAGTTGGTGGATCCGAACTTGAAGGCGGAGGTCGAAATTACGATTACGGCGGATGGGAGGGTCATTGCGCGAAGGCTGACGGCGACATCGGGGAATGCGGCCTTTGACGCAGCGGTGCAGGAAGCTTTGGAGCGGGTGACGATGGTGGATCCGCCCCCGGGTGGCCAGCAGACCTTTACCTTTACGTTCAAGAATGTGAACCAGTAGGGAAGCGGGGGCAGGGTGACGAGTGGGTGGCAGGCACCGCAAATTTCTATCCAAGTCACGGTTTGGATATAATGGAAGTTTTTGTTGTTAAATAACTTACAAAAGAAACGCCATGAATGTCTTGAAGCGGATGGGGTATTGGTATTAAACCCGGCTTCCAGACGACCGATAAGATAGGATTGTGCCCTTGCAGACGGATACTCCCACGCCTTTCGATACCGGCCGACGCACCGACTTGTGGCTCCGCGTGGGTTACGGTCTGGCGTTGGTGGTGCTGGCGTTCCAGGGGTTTATCTCGTGGTGGACGGTGAATGCGTTCGACCAGGCGCGGCAGGACACGGAGGACACGCTGCACATCCTGAACCACCTGGGGGACTTGGAGAAGTCAGTGATGAATGCGGAGATCAGCCAGATGAATTATCTGGTCACGGACGACCCGCGCTACCGGCCGGCGTTTGACGAGGCCTATGCGAACGTGACGCTGGACGTGCACAACCTCCAGGAGGCGCTGTCGGGGGACATGATGCAGGCGGCGAACTTCAGCAAAATTCCGGCGCTGGTGGACGAGAAAATGCAGATGCTGAAGGCGAATGTGGAAAACAACGCATTGCCGGGGACGGCGGACGCGGTGGCGGCGGCGAAGTCGGAAAGGGGGCAGGAACTGCTGCAGCAGATACGGACGGCGATCAAAGCCATGGAAACACAGGAGTTGCGCGCGCTGGACAACAACGAGTCGAACAACCACCAGCGTTACGCGCAGGCGTCGTTGACGATTGGCGCAAGCGCGGTGGTGGGGTTGCTGCTGGTGATGGTGACGATCCAGTGGCTGTTGCGGGAATTGCAGGCGCACACGGAGGCGGAGGAGCGGCTGCGGCTGGCGCACGACCAACTGGAGCAGCGGGTGCGGGAGCGCACGGCGGAGCTGCAAAAGGCGAAGGAGGCGGCGGAGGCGGCGGACTTCGCGAAAAGCGACTTCCTGGCGGTGATGAGCCACGAAATCCGCACGCCGATGAACTCAATCGTGGGGTTCGCGGACTTGCTGACGCAGACGCCGCTGACGCAGGAGCAGCAGGAGTTCGCACGGACGATCGGCTTGAGCAGCGAGCACCTGCTGGCGCTGATCAACGACATTCTGGACTTTTCGAAGATAGAATCGGGGCACCTGGAGTTGGAGCGCGCACCGGTGGACTTGCACCGTTGCGTGGAGGACGTGCTGGACGCGGCGCAGCCGGCGGATCAGCAGCGGGCGCTGGAACTGGTGTGCGACATCGTGCCGGGGACGCCATCGGCGGTGTTCACCGATCCGGGGCGTTTGCGGCAGGTGCTGACGAACCTGGTGGGCAACGCGGTAAAGTTCACGGAGAACGGGGAAGTGGTGGTGTCGGTGCGCTCGCTGGGGGCGGCCCCGGCGCCGCACACGGGTTTGGAATTGGAGTTTCGCGTGGCGGACTCGGGGATTGGAATCGCGGAGGACAAGCTGGACCGGCTCTTCAAGCCCTTCACGCAGGTGGATTCCTCGACGACGCGGCGCTACGGCGGGACGGGTTTGGGGCTGGCGATTTGCAAGCGGCTGGTGGAGTTGATGGGCGGTTCGATCGGGGTGGAAAGCCGCCCGGGGGAGGGGTCCACATTCTACTTTACGCTGGTGGCGGAGGCAGTGCCGGAACTGGGGGAAGTGAATGCGGAGTCCGGCGGGGTGGAGGCGGCATTGAACGGGCGGCGGATGCTGGTGGTGGATGAAAGCCCGGCGCAGCGGCGGGCGCTGGCGGGGCAGGCGCGGCAGTTTGGCTTGATGGTGGAGGCGGAGGAAGGGCTGGCGGGCGCGCGGCGGCGATTGGAAGCGGGCGAAGCTTTTGACCTGGTGCTGGTGGACCAGAACCTGCCCATGGGCGCGGTGCAGGCATTGCGGGAAGCGGCGTTGCAGCGGGCGCCGGGGACGGGGTTTCTGCTGGCGAGCTCAGGGCTGGGGTCGCCACTGGATGCAGCGGAATGCCAGGGATGGTTTGCGGGGCGGGTGCGCAAGCCGGTGCGGCGGACGCAGTATCTGGACACGCTGCGGGACGTGCTGACCGTGCGCTCGCGCAGCCAGGGCAGCGAGCTGGCGCCGACCGCACCGGACCCGGGATTCGCGCGGCGGCACCCGCTGCGGTTGCTGGTGGTGGAGGACCACCCGACGAACCGGCACATCACGCAATTGCTGCTGCGGAAATTCGGATTCGACCCGGCGGCGGTGGACAGCGGGCTGGCGTGCCTGGAGGCGTGCGGGGCGGGGCATTTTGACGTGGTGATTCTCGACGTGGAAATGCCGGGGCTGGACGGGTTGCAGACGGCGACGCAACTGCGGGAGCGCGAGAAGGTGGCGGGCACCAACGGGGAGGGGCCGCTCTATATTTGCGCGCTGACGGCCAATGCGACCAAGGGCTACCGCGAGACGTGCCTGGCGGCGGGGATGAACGATTATTTGACGAAGCCGGTGCGGACGGGAGACTTGCGGGTGATGCTCGAGCGGGTGGTGACGCGGCGGGTGGCGGGGGCGAACGGGGATGGGCAGGCAGCGAAACTGGGGTGAGGATGGCGCAAGTGGAAGAGAGAAAGCGCGTGCAGGACGGCAGCGGAGGCGGTTCAGCGGGTTTGCAGGCAGCGGAGAAGGATCAGGGATTTGCGCCAGACGGGGACATAGCAGCGGGTGGAGAAGACATCGTAGCGGCGGCGTTCGATGGCGCCGAGGATGCCGGCGTAGAGGCGGCCCATGACGGTGGCGGTGAGGCGGGAGCCATCGTTATCGAGGAGCGGGAGGCCGAGCTCGGCTTCGGCATACCAGGCGCGGGCGCGGGCGATTTCAAAGCGCATCAGCGCAATCCAGTTTTGGTCCACGCGACCGGATTGGAGCTGGTCTTCGGAGAGGTGGAAGCGGGCGAGGTCTTCAGCGGGGAGGTAGATGCGGCCACGGGCGAGGTCTTCGCGAACGTCACGGAGGATGTTGGTGAGTTGCATGGCGAGGCCCATGGCGACGGCGCGGGGGAGGCCGACGGGGTCGCGCAGGCCGAAGATGCGGCTCATGAGGAGGCCGACGACGGAGGCGACGTGGTAGCAGTAGAGTTCGAGGTCGGCGAGGTCGGCGAGGCGAAGGGGGAGGCGGTCGCGCGCGCAGCCTTCGATGAGGTCCCAGCAGAGTTCGCGGGTGAGGCCGTATTCGCGACAGGCGGCGGCAAAGGCGGGGGCGAAGGGTTCGGGGCTGCGGCCAGCGAGCATGGCGTCGAGCGCGGCGCGGAGGGCGGGGGCATCGGGGGCCACATTGACGCCGCCGGGGGAATTTTCGGCTTCGTCAATGGAATCATCCACCCAGCGGCAGAAGGCGTAGAGGGCGTAGGCGGCGGATTTTTTGGAATCGGGGAGGAGGCGGGAGGCGAAGAAGAAGCTGGTGGCGTGCGCGCGGGTGGCTTCGCGGCAGGCGGCGAGGGCGGGAGCGACGGCGGGGTCGCGGTGCCAGGCCGGGTGGGGATTGGCGAGGGGCCACGCGCGGGGGAGTTTGGCGAGGAGGGCGGGGGTCAAGGGGGAAATTAAAAAGGCAAAATTAAAAATTAAAAATGGAAGATGGAAAATTCAAAATTGAAAATTGAGAAAAGCGGCGGAAAGTGAAATGCCCCCGCCCAGAATTGAACTGGGATCACACATTTAGGAAACGCGTGCTCTATCCATTTGAGCTACGGGGACTGCGGGGGATTGAAGCGGAAGGAGCCGGGAAAGTCAAAAGGTTCGGGGGCGGACGGGGCAGGTAGAATTAAAAATGGAGAATGCAGAATGAGCGCGGGGCGGGGTGCTATTTAACGGTGAGTTGGACGGAGATGCTGGTGATGGAGCCGGCGGGGTTGGTGACGAGGACGCGGTAGTTGCCGGATTCGTTGGGGCGGATGCGGGTAATCGTGAGCGTGGAGGTGGTGACTCCGGAGATGTTGCCGGCATTATGCAGTTGAACGCGGTTGCGCTGCCAGGCGTAGGTGAGGGGTTTGGTGCCGGTGGCGGCGACGGTGAGGGTGATGGTCTGGCCGGGGCTGGCGGACACGGGAGTGGGCTGGGTGGTGATGGCAGCGGCGGTGAGCGGGGTGAGGAGGAAGGCGTGGTTCAGGCCGTGGGTGCTGGTGCCGTAGCCGACGATTTGGCCGGAGTTGTTGATGCCGTTGGCCTGGATAAGTTGCCAGGTGGAGTTGCCGAGGGACCGGTTGAGGTCGTGGAAGCCGGTGGAGGCGGACCAGAGGAAGGCGTGGTAGATGGCGTTGCCCGAGGAGTCGGCGTGGCCCGTGTTGAAAGTGCCGACGACCTGGCCGGAGGCGTTGATGGCGTAGGCGGCGCTGTCGAGCGCGCCGGCGGGGGCGAGGGCGCCGAGGTCGGTCATGCCGTCGGCAGGAGTCCAGAGGAAGGCGTGGTTAATGGGGGAGCCGTCGGGGTTGGTGAGGGCGGTGTCGGAGCCGCCGACGATATGGGCGGAGGGGTTGATGGCGTTGGCCCAACTGTTGAGGGCGGCGTTGCCGGTGAGGGTGCCGAGGTCGGTCATGCCGCTGAGGGGAGTCCAAAGAAAGGCGTGGTAGGTGACGAAGCCGGCAGAGTCGGGGAGGGTGGTGTCAGCATCGCCGACGACTAGGCCGGCGGGGTTGATGCCGAGGGCTTCGGCATTGCTGGCGGTGTTGCCGGTGAGGGTGCCGAGGTCCGTCATGCCGGAGGCGGCGGTCCAGAGGAAGGCGTGGAAGAAGAATCCGGCGCCGTCGGAAAGGCCGACGACGTGGCCGGCGTTGTTGATGCCGTAGGCGGCGCTGTTGGAACCGCCGGGGAAAAAGCCGAGGGAGGTCATGCCGGTGGAGGCGCTCCAGAGGAAAGCAGAGCCGCTGCCGTAGTCGCTGTCGGGCCAGCCGACGATCTGGCCGCGGTCATTAAGGGCGCTGGCGCCGCCGGTGGGGGTGCCCGGAGGGTGGCCGAGGTCTTTGAGGCCGAGGCGGGCGGTCCAGAGGAAGGGGTGATAAAAATTGGCGGCGGTGAGGGAGTAGCCAGTGGTTTGGCCGGAGGCATTGATGGCGGTGGCGACGCTGAGGGCGGGGACGATGGCGCGGTAGGGGTAGCTGCCGGGGAACGAGCCGAGGTCAGTGACGAGGTAGGCGGCGGGCTGGACGGCGGGCAGCGAAGCGGGCACCGCGGCAAGAACCATGGCGAAGGCGATGAGGGCGGAGGGGAAGCGGGGCATCGCCAGGAAAGTCGGGGGGCCGACGCGGGGATATTATCGAGGCCAGCGAAAGCGGCCAAGGCGAATCGTGAACCGAAGGCGCGCGGGCGAAGAAGTTGCGACGCGTAAAAAGCGCGTATGATATTTCCAAGCCGCGCAGAAGCGGGCGGCCCTAATTAACGGTGAGAGTGGCACCCTTGCTGACGGCGAGGCCGGCGGCGTTGGTGACTTTGAGGCGGTAGATGCCGTCGTTCAGGGGGTTGGCCCCGGTGATGACGAGGGCGGAATTGTTGATGCCGGAGGCGGTGGCACCGGAGAGCACCGAGCCGCCGGGGCCGGCGCCATTGACAAGCTTCGTGTAGGACAGGCCGCCGTTGGTGGAAATCTGCCACTGGAAGGTGAGGGTTTGGTCGCCATTGCCGAAGGAGCGGAAGGTGGCGGTGCGGCCAGTGGTCGTGGTGAGACTGCGGGGCTGGGTGACGATGCGGGGCGGGACTTTGACGACGGTGAGCTTAGCGAGGGTGCTGCCCTGGGTGCCGCCGATGTCACTGGTGGCGACGACGGTGTAGGTGGCGTTGTTGGACTTGGTGACGGCGAAGAGGGTGAGGTTGCTGGAGGTTTGGCCGACCATGATTTTGCCGTTTTTATACCACTGGTAGGTGAGGGGGCGCGGGCTGGTGACGGCGAAGCTGAAGACGACAGTGGAGCCGGCGACGACGGATTGGGTGGCGGGCTCAGTGGTGACGTCGAACTGGGGGATGACGATCAGGGTGACGGGGGTGCTGATGGCGCTGGTGATGGTGTTGGTGACGATGCAGCGGAATTCGTTGCCGGACATATCCACCGTGCCGTTGGTGAGCTTGAGGGTGGCGCCCTTGAAGTTGGCGAAGTGCGTGTCGGCGGCGGAGAGGTCGGTCCAGGTCACGCCACTGTCTTTGGAGCGCTGCCAGTCGTATTTGACGCTGGTGCCGACGGCGGTGACGAAGAAGGTGGTGGATTGGGTTTCGGTAATGGTTTTGGGGCTGGTGGTTTGGTTGCTGATGACGGTGACGGCGGTGATGTTGCCGTTAGTGGCGAGCTGGGTGAGGTCGAAGCCGAGGCCGTTGGGGATGGGGACGGTGTTGATCTTGGCAAAGTTGCTGATGAAGGGGTTGGGAGAGGAGAAGATGTTGAAAACTTCACCCGCGTAGGGGATGAAGCCGTTGGTGAGGGTGAAGTTGAGCGTGCCACCGAGCACGAGGCTGCCGGCGACGTCGACGGCGGCGTAGTCCAGCCCGCGATTGGGGCCGCTCAAGGCGATGTTGACGGTGGCATGCGAGCTAAAGGAGAGGGACTGGGCGAAGGCGAGATAGTTGGCCGGGGTGAAATTACCGGCGATGGTGGTGGCGGAGGCGATGGAGCCATTGCCCGAGAGGGAGCCACGGCCATTGACGTTGAAGAGGGTGTTGTTGGCATTGGCGGCGCCGATGGCGCCGTTGTTGAGGATGATGGCGCCGGTGGAGTTGCCGAGGGCGGCAACGGTGATGCGGGAAGCGGCCGTGAGGTTGCCGAGGATAAAGGAGGCCCCATTGCCGATGATGAGGGTGCCGTTGCCAAAAAAGCCGACATCGAGGTCGCCGGCGGTGGTCACGGTGGAGTTGGCGCCGGTGATATTGGCGGTGAAGTTGGAGCCTTCGTTGGTGCCAAGGTAGCAGGTGGCGGCGATGGAGAGGTTGGCGCCGTTGGCGACGGTGAGGTTGCCGTCACCGCTCCAGCCGGCGAAGAGATTTTTGCCGACGGTAGCATTAACGCCGGAGCCATTGAGGACGAGGTTGCCGTTGGCCGTGGGGCCATAGCCGATGTAGCAATTGTTGCCGGTGGTGAGGTTGCCGCCGGCCTGGACGGTGAGGGAGGTGTTGGCGGAGCTGTTGCCGTCGAGGCCGATGGTGAAATTGGTGATGGTAACGTTGGTGGCGATGACGGGTTGATTGCCGCCGGCGCTGTCAATGACGGTGGTGATGACGGCACTGGGAACGATGGGAATGGGGGCCCAGTTGTTGGCGTCGGTCCAGTCGGTGCTGTCGTTGCCGCTCCAGAAGATGGTGGTGTCAACGGTGAGTTTGGCGGGGTTGCTGGCGGCGGAGGCGTTGGGGTTGGTGGTGGTGGCGCGGAAGAGGTTGCCGTTCATCGCGGCGGTGGTGTTGCTGATGGTGAGGTTGGCGGTGGCGGTGCCGTTGAAGTTGCCGCCGTCGGCGAGGTTGGTCCAGGTGACGCCGTTATTGAGGGAGGTTTGCCATTGGAAAGTGGGCGAGGTGACGTTGGCCGCAGCCGCGGTAAAGGTGGCGTTCTGGGTGATGACCGCGATGGCGTCTACGGGCTGGAGGGTGAAGACCGGAATGACGGTGGTGGTGCCATTGACGGAGATATTGGAAAGGTCCCAGCCGAGGCCGCCCGGGAGGAAGGGAGGGGTGGTGATGGCGGTGAAATTGCCGGAGACATTGCCGCCGTATTGGAAGAGGGTGAAGGTGTTGCCGACGACCGGCGTGAAGCCGGAAACGAGCGTGAAGGAAAGGGTGCCGTTGAGGGTGGCATTGCCGCCGATGTTAAGGGCGCTGTATTCGGTGCCGCGGTTGCTGCCACCGAGGGTGAGCGTGACGCTGGCGTTGGCGCCGAGGGTGAGGTTGTTGTTGAAGGTGATTATGCCGGAAGGGATGGTGATGCCATTGGGGTTGATCACTGAATTAGCGGTGACATTGCCGATAATGGTGCCCTGGCCCTGAAGGCCGCTGGGCACGAAGGTGATGAACGTGCCCGTGGAGTCCACGGAAAAAATGGAGTTACCTCCGCCGTTGTTGAAGACGATGGTGCCGTTGGCCTGGAGGATGCCCTGGTTGAGGACAACGGCGCCGATGCCGAGACTGCCGCCGGTGGTATTGGCGCCGATGATGATGTTGCCGCTGGCGGTCACGAGGCCAAGGCTGCTGACATACAGGACGCCCTGGCCGGTGTTGTTGCCGACGAGGACATCGCCGTTGGTGGACCAGACGGAGCCGCCATCGGAGACGGCAACGGTGGCGGCGGTTTCGAAGCCGGTAATGTTGCCGATGATGGCGGAATTGCCGGTGAGGGTGCCGGTTCCGTTAATGGCGAGATAGGGGAATTGGTCGGTGGTGAACAGGCCCATCATCAGGGCATTGACGGAGAATTGGCCGCCAAAAGGATCGGCGCCGTTGATGACGGGGGCATTGAAGACAAGGTTGCCCGAGGCGAAGAGATTGCCATACTCAATGACGGCGGTGTCGTTAGCCGTTGGCACGTTGCCGGGAAAGGTGGCGTTGAACCAATTAAAGCCATAGCCCCAGGACGGATTGCCGCCGCCCGACCAAACATCGATATTTTGCGCTTTGGCGGAAGCGGCCCCGAGCAGAAGGAAGGCCAGGAGGGCAAGGAAGTGCCGGGCGACGCGGGACCGGGGGTGAGAAGGGGTGGAGGACGAGTGCGAGACCATAGCCATGTCGGTAAGCGCCAAACAGACCCGGGAGGTTCCGGGCGCATTGGGCAGGGGTGGGAGTATTATGAAGCCAAGAAAATCCGCGAAATTCCCAATGTCCAGTCAAATGCACCTAAACTTTGAATTTACCGACACCGGGGGTGCGGGCAAAAGGCCGACCCGCAACTGCAACAGACGGGCGGGAAGGAAGGTTATTGGATGGGGGAATCGGGGCTCTGGCGGCCTCGGTAACTTCCTATCACTAGGGAGCCGGTTACTTCACCGTTAGTTTGGCAGCGGAGCTGGGTTTAGTGGCACCGGCGACGTTGGAGACGATGACGCGGTAATTGCCCTGGTTGGCGGAGGTGACGCCCTTGATAGTGAGGCTGGAGACGGTGGTCATGGTGATGTTGCTGTAGTTGGAAGTGGTTTTGGAGAATTGCCAGTAGAAGTTGAGGGTGGGGGTGCCAGTGGCGGTGACGGAGAAGGTGGCGTTGCCGCCGGAGACGGCGGTTTGGGCCTTGGGCTGGCCGGTGATTGTGGGCGGGGTGAGGACGGTGAGGGTGGCGGCGGTGCTGGTGGTTGAGCCGAGGGAGTTGGTAACGATGGCGGTGTAGTTGCCCGCGTTGGTAGCGGCGACTTTGGTGATGGTGTAGTTGGCACTGGTAGCGCCGGAAATTTTCTTGGTCTTGTCAAAATACCATTGGTATTTGAGCGGGGCGGTGCCGGTGGCGGTGACTTTGAAGGTGGCCGTGCCGCCGACGGAAGCGATGACATTGCCGGGGTTGGACTGGATCGTGGGGGCGGAGCCGGAGGCACCGGAGGGGGAGAGGAAGAGGCCGAATTGGGCGTTGGATTTGTTGACCGCCTGGACGAAGATGTCGCCGTGGTTGTTGATGGTGGTGGCGGAGGTGTAGGTGTAGGTGGAGTTGGGGGCGAGGTCGTTGAGGTCGTGAATAGTGCCGTTGGTGTCCCAGAGGACAGCGTGGTGTGCGTCGTTGGCGAGATTGGAGAAGCCGACGATGAGGCCGGAATCGTTGATGGCCTGGGCGGCGCTCTGATTGCCGCCGGGGAGGGTGCCGAGGTTGGTCATCATGCCGTTCGCATAGAGGAAGGCGCGGCTCTGGAAGTTGGCGAGAGAGGATTGGCCGACGATTTGGCCGGAGCTGTTGATGTCGTTGGCCTGGCCGAATGAGCCGCCGAGGGAGCCGAGGTCGGTAGCGGTGCCGTTTTCGTAGAGGAAGGGGGTGAAGCCGCTCATGCCGAGGGCCTGGCCGACGATGAGGCCGGAGTCGTTAATGGCGTTGGCGGTGGTGAGCTTGAGGGTGGAATTGTTGTCGAGGGTGTTGAGGTCGGTGACGTTGCCGGCGGAGTCCCAACTGACGGCGAATTGGTGGGCAAAGTTGTTGGTGAAGTCGGTGCCGACGCAGACGAGGTGGACGTTGACGTCGTAGGCGATGCTGCGGTTGGTGTTGGGGAGATTTTGCAGGGCTTTGGTGGTCCAGGGGATGGTGGAGGCGGCGGCCGAGTGCTCGATGATCGCGTTACCGAGGACTTCGGCGGAGCTGAACCGGCTGGCGGAGATATTGCCATTGGGGTTATTGATGATCCCGGCCAGATAGCCGTGGGAGAGGCCGAAGCCCTGGGTTTCGTTCCCGGTTAGCTTGGGCAGGGGCGTGAGGTTGGTGGAGCTGAAAATCAGGGAGCCGTTGGGGCTGGTGACGGCCGGAGTGAAGCAGGCGGCAACCACGGAAGTGGAGCCGGTCACTTTTTCGAGGTTTTCGATGACGATGGTGTCGCAGCCACTGATGGGAGTGGGGAGATGAATGACGAAGCCATTGAGGGAGTTGGCGAGGACGAAGCTTGGTTTAAAAGTAAAGTCAGGATCGGCGAATAGGGAGTGCGGGAGCAGCGGGGTGGCGGCGAGGAGAATGAGCAGGCAGAGGCGGGTGGCGAGGCGCATGGAAGTGGGCGGATTTGAGTGGTGAAAAACGGCGGATTTAAAAGACGAGGCCGCCATGGTGCCCGCAATGTCAGAGGGTGGCAAAGGTTAAATCATTCCCTGCCGGGGGAATGATTTTTTACAGGCGGGGTGGATTTCTGCGTGGGGCAGAATTTGTCGCGGCGGGTGGCGCGCCAATCACGGGCGGTTACTTCACCGTTAGTTTGGCGGCGGAGCTGGTGGCGGTGCCGGCGGGGTTGGAGACGATGACGCGGTAATTGCCCTGGTTGGCGGAGGTGACGCCGGTGATCTTGAAGCTGGGGACGGTGGTCATCGTGAGGTTGGCGTAGCTGGAGGTGGTTTTGGAAAATTGCCAGTAGAAGTGGAGGGTGGGGGAACCGGTGGCGGTGAGGGAGAAGGTGGCGTTGCCGCCGGAGGCGACGGTGAGGGCCTTGGGCTGGCCGGTGATTTTGGGCGGGGTGAGGACGGTAAGGATGGCGATCTTGCTGGTGGCCGTGCCGAGGGAGTTGGTGGCGGTGAAGGTATAGTTGCCGGCGTTGGTGGCGGCGACTTTGGCGATGGTGTAGGTGGATTTGGTGGCGCCGGTGATTTTCTTGGTGCCGAGATACCATTGGTAGGTGAGGGGGGCGGAGCCGGTGGCGGCTCCGGAGAAGGTGGCGTTGCCGCCGATGGGGACGGAGAGGTTGCCGGGGTTGTTGGTGATGGCGGGGGCAGTGCCGGAGGCGCCGGTGACGACGGTGAGGAAGAGGCCATACTCGTTCTGAGAAGAGTCCTGGGCTTGGACGAAGATGTCGCCGCGGGTGTTGATGGTGGTGGCGTCGGTGTAGGTGAGGGTGGCGTTGGGGGCGAGGTCGTTGAGGTCGTGGATGGTGCCGTTGGTATCCCAGACGACGGCGTGGCGGACGTTGTTGGCGATATTAGAGTAGCCGATGATGAGGCCGGCGTCGTTGATGGCTTCGGCCGAGCTCATGTTGCCGCCGGGGAGGGTGCCAAGGCTGGTCATCATGCCGTTTTCGTAAAGGAAGGCGCGGCTTTGGCCATTGGCGACGGAGGATTCGCCGACGATTTGGCCGGAGCTGTTGATGGCATTGGCCTGACCGAAGAAGCCGCCGAGGGTGCCGAGGTCGGTGGCGGTGCCGTTTTCGTAGAGGAAGGGGGTGAAGCCGCTCATGCCGAGGGCCTGGCCGACGATTTGGCCGGAGTCGTTGATGGCGTTGGCGGTGGTGAGCTTGAGGGTAGAATTGTTGTCGAGGGTGTTGAGATCAGTGATGGTGCCGTTGAGGCTCCAGATGACGGCGAATTGGTGGGCAAAGCTGTTGGTGTAATCGGTGCCGACGCAGATGCCGGTGGCGTTGATGCCATTGGCCTCGCTGAGGTTGGTGCCGGGCAGGTTGTTGAGGAATTTGAACGTCCACTTGACGGTGGGGGTGGCGGTGGCGGGGTGCTCGAAGTCGAGGACCGGGAGTTCCCCGTTCGGGTCAATTCTGAGGGCACTAAAGTTGCCATTCTGGTTCTGGCCGGCGCCGGCGCCTTGTGCATGGCTAGTATACCATTGTATCTCAGCTTCCCGGTCGGCAGCGGACTGGGGTATGGTTTGGAATGGGATTTTGGCGGTGATGTTGCCGTTGGGGAGGGCAATCGTGATCGAAAAGCAGGCGGTTATATTGGAACTGGTTTTCGTTTTCTTTTCGACGTTGCCTGTGATGAGGGTGTTGAGGCCGCCGGGGGGAATGTCGAGATGGAAGACGAAGCCCTTATTCAGGCCGGGAGTGACGGGGCTTTTGGCGTACTTCGGTAGCGGGGGCGGGGGATTGTCCGCGAGCAGGGGCGGCGAGAGCAGCGGGGTGGCGAGGAGAACGAGCAGGGAGAGATGGGAACCGAGGCGGGTGGCGAGGCGCATGGGAGTGGGCGGATTGAGTGGTGGAAAACGGCGCGTTTAAAAGACGAGGCCGTCATGTTATCCGCAATATCAGAGGGTGGCAAAGGTTAAATCATTCCCATTGGGGGAATGTTTTTTTGCGGGACAAGGCAGGGGATGACGAAGGGATAGCGGTGCGCGGATTAGAAGTGCATCTTTTCGCCGGGCTGGAGGGAGAGGGCGAAGGCGACGAGGAGTTGGATGGTTTTTTCGACGTCTTCGAGGTCCACGACTTCGGCGGGGGTGTGCATGTAGCGGAGGGGGATGCCGAGGAGGCCAGTGGCGACGCCGCCGCGGGCCATTTGGAGGGCGCGGGCGTCGGTGCCGGTGGGGACGGGCTCGGTTTCGATTTGGTAGGGAATTTTGTGGGCCTCGGCGCAGGCGACGAGGCGGTCGAAGACGAGGGGGTTAATGTTGGGGCCGCGGGAGAGGGTGGGGCCGGCGCCGAGTTTGAATTCGCCGAAGCGTTTGTGGTCGGAATCGGGGGCGTCGGTGGCGTGGGTGACGTCCACGGCGACGGCGATGTCGGCATTGACGGTGTAGCCGGCGGTGATGGCGCCGCGGGTGCCGATTTCCTCCTGGGTGGTGGCGACGGCGACGAGCTTGGCTTGGAGTTCGGCGCGGCGGGGGGCGAGGCGGCGGAGGGTTTCGGCGACGACGTAGCAGCCGGTTTTGTTGTCGAAGGCGCGGGCGGCGCCGATGGAGCCGGAGAGCATTTCGAAGCCGGTGTCGTAAACGGCGGAGTCGCCAAGGCGGATGCGCTGGAGGGCTTCGTCGCGGGAGCGGGCGCCGATGTCGATCCAGATTTGGTGAACCTCGGGGAGGGTGTCGCGTTCCTTTTGGTTCATGAGGTGGATGGCGCGTTTGCCGGTGACGCCTTTGACGGGGCCGTCCTTGGCGAGGATGGTGACGCGGCGGCCGGAGATGACGCCGCGGTCGTGACCGCCAAGGGTATCAAAATAAAGGAAGCCGTCCTTGTCCACATACTTGATGATGAAGCCGAGTTCGTCCATGTGGCCGGCGAGGAGGAGGGTGGGGCTGCCGGCGGGGTTGAGGGTGGCGTAGCGGTTGCCGAGGGGGTCGCGCTCGTAGGTGTCGGCGGCGGGCTTGAGGTGGCGGTCGAGGACGGCCTGGGCTTCGTATTCGGAGCCGGTGGGGGAGCGGGCTTCGAGGAGCTCGACGAGGAAGGGAGGGGGGGTGTAGGGCATGGAGGGAATTTTAAATTTTAAAATTCAAAATTAAAAATGAAAGAGCGAAGGTGGTGAAAAGTAAAAGGTGGAAGGTGAAAAAGGAAAGGAGTTCAGGCGAGGGTGAACCAGAGGAATTCGGAGGGGGCGGTGGCGTGGGCGGAGAGGGCGGTTTCGTCGGTAATGGCGGCGGCGTCGCCGGCGAAGAGTTGGGTTTGGCCGAGGGTGAGGGCGCCGGAGATGAGCTGGAGCCAGCCGGATTCCTTGGGGGCGAGGGGGAGGGGGAGGGTTTTATTGGCTTCGAGGTTGGCGGTGTAGATGCGGGCGTCCTGGCGGATGCGCATGGCGCCGGCGGCACCCTGGGGATCGGCGAGGAGTTTGAGGCGGTTGGCGGTGTCGGCGGGGGTGAAGGCGATTTCCTGGTAGGCGGGTTCGCCGCCGGGGGCGCGGGGGAGGAGCCAGATTTGGAGGAGGTGGGTGGGGTTGGCGGGGGAGGGGTTATACCCGGAGTGGCGGATGCCGGAGCCGGCGCTCATGAGCTGGGCTTTGCCGGGGGCGATGCGGGCGGTGTGGCCGAGGGAGTCGCGGTGCTCGAGTTCGCCGGCGGCGAGGTAGGAGAAGATTTCCATGTCGCGGTGGGGATGGGGGGGGAAGCCGCCGGAGGGGGCGATGTGGTCTTCATTGAGGACGCGGAGGTGGCGGAAGCCCATTTTAGCGGGGTCGTAAAAATCGCCGAAGGAGAAGGTGTGGTGCGAGTCGAGCCAGTCGAGCTGGAAGGAGCCGCGTTGGGAGCCGGGCCAGGGGGTGATCATGGGAGGAGGGGGATTTTGAATTTAAAAATTAGAATATAAAAATGAAAGGTGGAAGGGAGAATGAGGGTGAAGGGTGAAAAGTAAAAGGCGAAATGGAGTGGATGGCGATGGTGATGTGGCGGGTCAGCGGAGTTCGCGGAGTTGGGAGGCGAGGGTGGCGGTGGTGTGCTCGGCGGCGGCGAGGCGGGTTTCGAGGGCGGTGAGGGAGGATTGGTGCTGCCTTTCGACGGTGCTCAGGGCGGCTTGATGGTGGGTGGCGAGTTGGGCGAGGGCCTGGCGGTG
>CAZDAQ010000052.1:0-16200 GCA_964503425.1 uncultured Opitutales bacterium | reverse complement strand
TGCTGAACGACGTGGAAAACGAATGGTCGCGGCCGCAGGTGTATGCGGTGCAGCCGGGCCCAGGCAATAACCCGGGCGGTAATAACACGGTGCTGGATAAAATGCGCAAGATAATCATCCCGGAAGTGAGCTTCACGGCGGCGCCGTTGAGCAATGTGTTGAAGTCGCTGTCGCTGTCCTCCGAGCAATACGACCCGGATGGCAAGGGTGTGAACATGATTTTGGTGACGGACACCGCACCGGCGGACAAGACGGATCCGCCCGTCACGCTGACTCTGCGCGGGGAGAATTTGGAAAACATCGTCCAAAGCGTGTGCAAGAACGTGCATTACACCTTTGAAGTGGAAGGCGGAATTGTGACGCTGCGCTGGGGCACCGAGTCCGGCCAGTTGGAGACGCGCGACTTCCCGATGTCGCAAGCAACGTTGACACGCCTGACGGGCTACCACGGCGGCGGCGGGGACACCTCCGCGAGCGGCGGCACGGATCCGTTCGCGACGACCACGAGCAACACGACCGCGGCCGCGAGCGACTCGGGCTCGTCCTCGGGCACGTCCTCGGCGGTGACGGACGACTTGAAGAACTTCTTCATCAACGCGGGTGTGAACTTCCCGCCGGAAGCCAAGATGGCCTATGACGGCAACAAAATCTGGGTGACGAACACGGCGACGAACCTGGACCGGCTGGCCAACCTGTTGCAGCGCTACAGCGAGATCAAGCAGGTGGAAATTGAAGCGCGCTTTCTGGAAGTGCAGCAGGGCGTCATGCAGCAGTTGGGTTTCCAGTGGAGCGTGAGCAACCCGGGACACCCGAACAACTTCATCACCACGGGGGGTACGCCCAACGGCGGCGGTAATTTGCGGATTCTGGGCGACGCCTTCCCCTCAGGGAGCGCGGGCGCGCAGGCAACGACGATCACGCAGGGGACGATTGACCCGGTGACGGGCTTGCTGGTGGTGGGCAACACCACAAGCGTGCCGCAGGCGATTCCGAGCCTGCCGGGCGGCATCAATGTCGGCGCGAACGCGGTCTCGACGTTCAGCAGCGTGCTGGGCGTGCTGCAAGGCTACAGCGTGCAGGTGGTCATCAACGCGCTGGAACAGACGCAGGGCGCGGACCTGATGAGCGCGCCGAAGGTGACGGTGCTTTCGCAAAAGACGGCGCAGATCGTGGTGGCGCAGCAATTGCGCTACCCGACGGAGTTCTCGAACACGCAGTCGAACGTCGGCAACAGCGGCGGCACGATCAACGGCGGCGGCGCGGGCGTGACGATCACGGCGGGCACGCCGCAGTCCTTCGACGTGGAGGAAGTCGGTGTGGTGATGGAAGTGACGCCGACGGTGGAAGACGACGACTCGATCTCGCTGCGGTTGGAGCCGCGCGTGACGGAGTTTGAGGGCTTCATTGAATACGGCGGCACCTCGGTGGCCATTTCCGGCGGCACGACGGTGACGATCCCCTCGGGCTTCATCCAGCCGGTTTTCTCGGTGCGGCAGGTGCGCACGGAAGTGACGATCTTTGACGGCGCCACGGTGGTAATCGGTGGTTTGACGCGCGAGCAGGTGGAAACGGTGCACGACAGCGTGCCGATCCTGGGCGACATTCCGCTGCTCGGGAAGCTCTTCCAGTCGAAGGGCGAGACGAGCCAGAAGCGCAACCTGATGATCTTCGTGACGGCGAACCTGATTTCGCCCGGGGGCTCGCCGGCACGGCAAGCGTTCCCAAGCCTGCCGGCGGGGACGTTGTTCCAGACGCCGACGCTGGTGACGCCGGGTTCGGCCCTGCGCCGCAGCGCGGAGCAGCAGACGACGAACCAGCCGCAGAACGGTGGCGGGACGACGCCGACGAGCTAGTTCGTGGCTGAGGCCGCCAGGCGGCTTCTTGATGCGGGCTCCGGACTACTTGTCCGGGGCCCGTGTTGTTTACAGGGGCTGGGAACCCTTCGAGGCCAATTTGGAACCCGGATGGCAGGCTATGGCAACGGGGCGTGGCCCAACCCAATAGCTGAAAACGGAGAATGCCGCCAAGCGGGCGGAGTTGCCGATCGGATGCGGGATTACTCGAAGATTTCGTCGGGGCGGAAGAAGCGCTGGATTTCCGCGGTGGCGGCGGAGGGGCTGTCCGAGGCGTGGCAGATGTTGAGCATTTTGTCTTTGCCGAGGTCACCGCGGATAGTGCCCTTGGGGGCTTTGGTGGAGTCCGTGGGGCCGAGAAGCTCGCGGACGCGGTCAATGGCGCGTTCGCCGCGGAGGATGAGGATGATGACGGGGCGGGAGCCCATGAAGCGCACAATGTCGGGGAAGAACGGGAGCTTGGCGAGGTGGGCGTAATGCTCGCGGAGGAGGGCGTCGGAGAGGCGCAGCATTTTGCAGCCGACGATGTCGAAGCCGGCCTGTTCAAAACGGGCAATGACCTGGCCGGCGACGCGCTGGTTGAGGGAGTCGGGCTTGAGAATGACGAGGGTGCGTTCCACGGGCATGAGGTAAACCGTTGAATAGACCGGAAAGGCGGGGAGCTTTCAAGCCTATTGGAAGAGGCGAAAAAAGGCCGCAAAGGGGTTTGCGCCGCCGGAGATTTCATGCAGGGTGACTGGCGGTATGAGCGAAACTTTAATGCGGACGCCGTTGTATGACTGGCATGTGGCGCAGGGGGCGCGGATGGTGCCGTTTGCGGGCTGGGAGATGCCGGTGCAATACACGGGGATACTGGAGGAGCACCGGGTGACGCGCGGGGCGGCGGGATTGTTCGACGTGTCGCACATGGGTGAGGCGACGGTGCAGGGGCCCGGGGCGGCGGCATTCGTGGATCATGTGGCGACGAACCGGATGGGAGATTTGGCCGTGGGGCGGGCGCGCTACACACTGATGTGTATGCCGGACGGGGGCGTGGTGGATGACATCATCGTCTATCGGTTCGGAGAGCAGGACTTTTTTATATGCCTGAATGCCGGGAACACGCCGGGGGATGTGGCATGGCTGAAGGAGCAGGCGGCGGGATTTGAGTGTGTGGTGCGGGATGTGTCCGCGGAATACGCGCAACTGGCGTTGCAGGGGCCGCAGGCGGTGGCGATTGCCGTGCGGGTGGCGGCGGCGGGGAGCGACCCGGCGGCGGTGCCGCGGTTTGGGTTTGCGCGGATGATGGTGGCGGGGGTGCCGGTGCTGGCGAGCCGGACGGGCTACACCGGGGAAGACGGGTTTGAATTTTATGTGGCGCCGGCGAGTGCGGTGGCTCTGGCGAACGCACTGCTGGAGGCGGGCAAGGACTTGGGCTTGAAGCCGTGCGGCCTGGGGGCGCGGGACAGCCTGCGGCTGGAGGCAGGGCTGCCGCTCTACGGGCACGAGATCAGCCGGGAGATTTCGCCCTTGCAGGCGGGGCTGGGCTGGGCGGTGAAGCTGAATAAGCCTGCGGGATTTGTGGGGTGCGAGGCGCTGGCCGCTGAGGCGGCGGCGGGGCCGGCGCGGCGGGTGGTGTTTTTCACCCTGGATGACCGCCGGATTGCGCGGGCGGGGATGACGGTAATGGCGGCGGGGCGGACGGCGGGCCTGGTATTGTCAGGCACGATGTCCCCGATACTGAACTGCCCGATTGGGAGCGCGCTGGTGGAGCGCGGGGCGCTGGACGCCGGAGCGGCGCTGAGCGTGGATCTGCGCGGGACGCCAGTGGCGCTGCGGGTGGCTCGACCGCCGCTGCACAAGGCGGCCAAGTAAATGGCCACTGGGTGGACGGGTAATTCTGCTTCCCATCAGATTTGAAACCTGTATCTTGAACATTCCCTTACCATGAGCCTTGTTCCGGACGATTTGCGTTACACGAAAGAGCATGAATGGCTGAAGCTGGCGGCGGACGGCACCGCGCTGGTGGGCATCACGGATTACGCGCAGGAGAGCCTGGGCGACATCGTGTTTGTCGAGCTGTGCAAGGTGGGGAGGAGTTTTCCCGCGGGGGCGGTATTCGGCGTGGTGGAGTCGGTGAAGGCGGCGTCGGATTTGTTCATGCCGGTGGCGGCGGAAGTGCTGGAATTCAATCCGTTGCTGGAAACGCAGCCGGAGCTGGTGAATCAGGATCCCTACAAGGCCGGGTGGATGCTGAAGGTGCGGCTGAGCGATCCGGCGGCGGCGGGCGGGCTGTTGGATGCGGCGGCCTACGGCAAACTCGTTTAAGCGACGGCAATTTTCCCAATCGTGCAATCGGTGTCTCAACCCTCCCCAACCATGAAAAACCTCACAGTCTCCTCCGGGCGCCGCCCGTTCCTGTTGAGCGGCCTGGTGCTGGCCGCCGTCCTCACCGCCCTGGCCGCCTGGGCGCAGAGCGACAGTTCCTCGTCATCCTCCGGCCTGCCGTTCGGGCACCTGAACAGCGTTGGCCTGGACAGCACGCCGGCGAATCCGCCGGCCAGCGCCTCCGCCGCGGCGCTGACGGGCAATATGGCCACGCAATTGAAGGAGGTGCAACTGGCGGCGACCTCGCTGCAAATCGTTTCGTTTGGCGGCAGCGTGGCGTTTTGGGATCCGGTGAAGCGGTTGTTTTATGTGTATTCGGGGGACTTGTCCACGTGCACGGCGGTTTACCAGATGAGCGCGCCGGGCCAGCCGATGTTGCGGGTCGGGCCCTGAAGGCCTTGAGCGAGGGCAGATTTTTTCCAAAGGGCCGGTGGCTTGCGCCATCGGCCTTTTTTCGTGTTTAAGATTTGGCGGAGATAAGTCCGTGTGCCTGGAGGAAGCGCCGTAATCCCTGCACGAAAGCCGATAGATTTTCGAGATGGGCCATATGCCCGGCGTTGGGGACGATGAGGAGGTCGGCTGATGGGAGTCGGTCGCGCATGGCTTCAGCGAGGGCGACGTAGGCGGGGTCTTCCGCGCCGGCGACGAGCAGCACGGGGAGGCGAAGCTCTGGAAGGCGGTCCCAGACCGGGGGGACGGCGCCCTGGCCGAATTGGCGCAGGCTGGCGGCAAGGCCGGCCGCGCGCAGGCGCAGGCGGCGGTCTTGCATCGCGGCGCGCCAGTCAGCCGGAAGGCGGGCTTGGGTGGCGATAAGCGGGCGGCGCTGCCATTGTTCAAGGAACGCAGGGATGCCCTGGGTGAGAATATCGGAGGCGAGGCGGTTGTCCGCGGCTTGGCGGGCGGCGCGCTCGGCGGGGTCGGCCACGCCGGGGGAGGTGGCGATAAGGACAAGAGCGGCCCAGCGTCCGGGGTGGGCGAGAGCGTGGCGCAGGGCCAGACGGCCACCCAGCGAGTAGCCGAGAAGAATGGCGGGTGTGCCGGATGGAGTGGGTGGAAGCGTGTCCAGGTATTGGATGCAGGCGGCGGGGCGGCAATCGTCGCCGGGAGCGCCGGGAGCGGTGGGGTCGGGTGCGTGACCGGGAAGGTCGGGGGTCTGCCACGTGAGTTCAGGAAGAGCCTCGGTGAGCGGGGCGAAGTCCGCGCCACCGCCAGTGAAACCGTGGAGCGCGAGGGCAGGCGCCGGTGGGCAAGCAGGAGACATGGAGGCGGCGAGGCAGAAACTCGAATTATTAACTCGAATTACGAATAAGAAAAACGCGCGGAGGATATACGGCTCCGCGCTCGGCAACGCCCGAATCTCCCCGCCGGTTACTCGCGGCGGACAGAGGCTTTGACGATGGCTTGCTTTTGCTTGGGGCGGTCGCCGTGGTCTGTGGGGGTCTGCTCGATTTTTTCCACCACGTCGTAGCCTTTGGTGACTTCGCCGAAGATGGTATGCTTCATATGCAGCCAGGGGGTGGCGGCGGTGGTGATGAAGAACTGGCTGCCGTTGGTGCCGGGACCGGCGTTGGCCATGGCGAGGAGGCCCTTGCGGTCAAACTTCACGTCGGGGCGGCATTCATCCGCGAAATTGCGGCCCCAGATGGACTGGCCGCCGGAGCCGGTGCCGGTGGGATCGCCACCCTGGAGCATGAACTCGGGGATGACGCGGTGGAAGATAATGCCGTTGTAGTAGCCTTTTTCAATGAGGCCGGTGAAGTTTTCCACGGCTTTGGGCGCGACCTCGGGGAGGAGGCGGAGTTCGATGGTGCCTTGGTTGGTTTCAAGGACGGCGGTGAGGGTGGGGGAGGGCATGGTGAGAGAAGTAAGAAGGTAGAATATAGAAGGTAGAATAACGAAAGGAAGAAAGAACCGCTTCAAAAGATACGCAAGTCCTGGACGGGATGGCCATTAATGAGGTGTTCCTGAAGGATGCGCTCGAGGTTAGCGGGGGTGCAGGAGTGATACCAGACGCCTTCAGGGTAAACGACGGCGATGGGGCCTTGCTCGCAGACGCGGAGGCAATTGGCCTTGGTGCGGGCGATGCCGCCGTGTTCGGAGAGGCCGAGTTCCTTCAGCCGCTTTTTAAGAAATTCCCAGGAAGCGAGGCCGGCTTCGCGGGCGCAGCATTTGGGGATGGACTGGTCGGCGCAGAGGAAGATGTGACGGCGGGTGGCGTCGAGGCCGAGGGTGGCGGCGATTTCAGCGAGCGCGGGCATGGCGGGGGCTATTCGACGTCGGGCAGGTTTTCCTGGCTGGAGGCGGGGCGGTATTCCTCGACGGGAAGGCCGAAGGCGGCGAGCTTGAGGTAGAGGAGGCGGCTGACCCAGGCGTCGGTGGCGGCGTAGGCGATTTGGTTTTCGGCGAGGTCGCGGCGGGCCCAGTTCGTGACTTGGGCACCTTTGGAGACGCGGAAGCCGAGGAACATCGCGCAAAGGCTGCGCAGGCCGGTGTTGTTGACTTCGAGGCGGCGGGAGAGGTCGCTGATCTCGACGAAGTTGGCCTGGGAGAATTCGGCAAGGTCGCGGAGCTTGCGGATGTCGTCGCGGATGGCGACGCCGGCTTTGCGGATGGCGGGGTCGGCAAGGAGGGAGAAGAGAGGCTCGAGGTCGTCGAGCAACTGGAGTTGGAAGAGGAAGACGCGCTCGACACCAGCGAGCTGGAGCAGGGCGACGGGGTGGTTGTCGCCCCGGCGGAAGGAGGGGCGGGATTCGGTGTCGAAGCCGAGGAGGGTTTCGTCGCGCAGGTAATCCACGGCAGCAAGGAGATCGTGCTGGCGGGCGATGACGGAGACAGGGCCGGCGTAGCGGGCCAAGGGCAGGTTGTTGATCTGCTCTTTGGCGATGTTGGCGGGAATCGGCGGCGGATGAGACACGAGGAGCGAAATTAAGAAGGCAGAATGAAAAATGGAAACGAAAGCCGGCAATAGTTCGGTTGGCTAAACCGGGGTAGTTAGCACAGCGAACCGCTTGCGGCAAGCGCAAGCGACACAAGTTGGCGGTGGACGGCCTGATCCAGGCGCGCGAATGACCAAGGCGGGCGCGGCTATTTGGCGGCGGGGATGATGCGGACGAGGACCACGCCATGCGGGGGGACGGGGGCGGAAAATTGGTCGGTGAAGGTGCCGAGGTCTTTCTGGCGCCAGAGGTCGCGGACGAGCTGGGGGCCGGTGAGGCTGAGGTCGGACCATTTGACAGTGAGGGTGTAGGCCTCGGGGCCACGGTTGAAGAGGCCCACCGCGAGGGAGCCATCATCAAGCGGCTTGGCGTAAACCGAGTAGGAAACGTTGTCGCCGGCAACGGCGGTGGCTTCCTTGCCGAGGGGATCCTGATCCACGTCGAGGACTTCGTCGTTGGTGAGAAGGCCAACGGTGAAGGGGTCGAGTTGTTCGAGGTCGCAGCCGAGGAGGAGCGGGGAGGCAAGGAGGCACCAGAGGCTGATGTGGGTGTATTGTTCGTCGGGGGTGAGGTTGGTGGCGTGAAGCGAGGGACCCCAGCCGACACGGCCGACGACGAGCATGTCGGGGTCGTTCCAGTGGCCCGGGCCGGAGAAAGGCGCCCAGCGGTTTTGGGAAAAACCGTTGCTGGTCATGCTGCGCCAATTATCGCGAATATCGCCGGTGGTGCGCCAGGCGTTGGAAAGGCGAGCCCAGTCAGCGGCGTTGCCGAACGGTGCGGCGTTGGAAAGGCTGAAGACCATATCGCGGCCACTGGCGCGGAGGGCATCGGCCATTTCCTGGACGTGGGGGATGTCATTGGGGTTCCAGTCATACTTGAGGTAGTCGAAGCCCCAGGCGGCCCATTGTTTGGCGTCGTTGGTGGCGAAGGGGTATCGGCCGAGGGCGTGCTGAGGGTTGCGCCGACCGTTGGCCTGGGTGACGAGAGTCCAGTTGCCGGCGGGATTGTCGGATGAACCGCCGATGTGGTTGGCGTAGGAGGTGATCCAGGGGGTGGAGTAGATACCGACTTTGAGGCCGAGGTCGTGGACGCCGTCGGCGAGAGCCTTCATGTCAGTGAATTTATTGTTGGGCTGGATGGCGTTGAACGGGCCGCCGCGGGCGCCCTGCCAGGTGTCGTCAATGTTGATGTAGGTCCAGCCATGCTGGGCGAGGCCGGAGGCGACCATGGCCTTGGCGGCGCGAAGGACTTTGTCCTCATCCACAGCGCCGGCCCAGCAGTTCCAACTGTTCCAGCCCATGGGCGGGGTGAGGGCGATTTGGTCGCCGACGACGATGCGAAATTTTTTGGTGGCTTCGCCCTTGGCGTTTTTGGCGTGGAAGGTGACGTTGAAGTTAGCGGGCGTAAGCCCGTCAATCGGGAGTTGGATATTGCCGGTAATGCGACCGGTGGCGGGGTCGAGGGTGAGACCGGGGGGGAGGTCGTCGGCGGAGAAAGTGATCGGTTGGTTGCCGGTGGCGGGGATGGTGTAGAGGAAAGGGGAACCGGGGTGGACGCCGAAAACTTTGGGGCCGTTGAGGCGCGGGGTGGGCGCGGGCGCGGGCGGGGGCGTCAGCGGCGGAGGTGGAGGGGGGCGTTTGGGATTGTCGGCCTGGGGCGGAGGAGTGCCAGGGGTTTGGGCGACGGAAGTGTTTTGGGCCAAGGCCGGGGAGACGGCGGCAGCCAGCCAAAGCAAGGGCACGAGGCGAAGGGGGCGAAGGGAGGGGTTCATGGGGTGATCGGACATTAGGCGGTATTGATGACTATGGGAATTATTTTCGATTGAGGAAATTGAGCAGCGTTTTTCGTGGAAGGCCGGGCTTGCCAGGGGTGCGGCGGGAGGTGTATACCTAGAGACGGTGCGCGCAGCGTTTTCAATCCTCACGACATCATGACCAAGCGAATGCGGCAGAATATGGTGGAGACGGCGCAGTTTGTGCGGCAATGCCTAAGCAAGCCGAAGCAGATGGGGGCGATTGCGCCAAGTTCGAAAGGGCTGGCGCAGGCGATGGCGCGGTGGGTGTCAGCGGACCCGATGGCGGTCGTATTGGAACTGGGGCCGGGGACGGGTTCGATCACCCAGGCGCTCATGGCGCGGGGGCTGAGCGGAGACCGGCTGCTGGCGATTGAGAAATCACCGGAACTGGCGGTTCTGCTGCAAAAGCGGTTTCCAACGGTGCGGGTGATCGAAGGGGATGCGTGGGATTTGGAGGCGCTGATGAAAAAGCATGTGGATGCGGCGCACCATGTGGGGGCGGTGATATCGAGTTTGCCGCTGCGGCGGTTCAAGCCGGAGGCGACGGAGGCGCTGGCGCGGACCATCCGCACGGTGCTGCGGCCGGGGGCGTGTTGGGTGCAATACAGCTACCATTTGGGGAGCGACCGGCCTCTGGGCACGGGGTATTTTACGCTATTGAGCTCGAATATCGTGTGGCTGAATTTGCCGCCGGCGCGGGTGAGTGTGTATCAGAAGCCGCTGAAAAATTGATGCGCGGGCAATTCCGGGCTGGTGTCGGGCTAACGTTTGATTAAATAAAGGTCCGATTATGTGCGCAGCGGCTACCCCGGCGGTCGAGGTCGAGAGTCTGGTCAAACACTATGGAAAAGTGGAAGCACTGCGTGGGATTGATTTAACGGTTAAGGAGGGCGAGTTGTTTGCGTTGCTGGGGCCGAATGGCGCGGGGAAGACGTCATTGTTTTCGATTCTGGCAACGCTACGGGCGCCGACGGCGGGGCGAGCGCGGGTGCTGGGGCATGACGTGGTGGCGGAGCGGGATACGGTGCGGCGGTCCATCGGCATTGTGTTTCAGGAGCCGGCGATTGAGCAGGGGTTGAGCGTGCGGGACAACCTGCGGTTGATGGGGAGCCTTTACGGTTTGAAATCGACGGACGTGCGGCGGCGGGCGGAAGAGCTGCTGACCAAGTTGCAACTGACGGAAACGGCGGCGCGGCCTGCGCGGACGTTATCGGGTGGACAACGGCGGCGGGTGGAACTGGCGCGTGCGCTGGTGACGGATCCGCGGGTATTGTTTTTGGATGAGGCAACACTGGGGCTGGACGTGGACGCGCGGCGGGGTTTTTGGAAACATGTGCGCGGGCTGGCGAGCACGGGCCGGGCGGTGGTGTTTGCCACGCATTACATGGAGGAGGCGGAGGTGGCAGATCGGATTGCGCTGATTGCCGAGGGTCGGATTGCGGCCCTGGACACGCCGCAGGCGTTGAAGGCACGGCTGGGCGGCGGAATTATCCGGCTGCGGACGGAGGACGATGCGCGGGCGCGGGAATGGCTGGCGGGCCGGGGTTACGCGCCGGCGGGGACGCGGGAGATTTTGCTGGAGCAGAATGATCCGGCGTCGGTGCTGCCGGTTTTATTGCGGGAGTTGCCGGTGCGGGTGGAGCGGGTGGAGGTCCATGCGCCGAGTTTGGAGGATGTGTTCCTGAAATTGACCGGACGCGGACTGGTGGAAGAAGAGTCGGCGGCGGAAGAAGCGGGAGGCTGGCGATGAGAGGCGTGTGGGCGATCGTGGAGTTGGACTTGAAGCGCTTTTTGCAGGAGCGCGCGCGGTTGTTCGCGGGGTTGATGCAGCCGCTGTTGTATTTGTTTGTTCTCGGGGCGGGGCTGGGGGCGAGCATTCAGCATGGGGGAGTGGACTACCGGAAGTTTATTTTCCCGGGCGTGGTGGGGTTGGCGCTGTTGTTTACAGCGACTTTTGCGGCAATCTCGATCGTGTTCGACCGGCAGATTGGGTTTTTCAAGGCGGTGCTGGTATCGCCAGTGTCGCGGTCGGCGATTGGGGTGGGGAAGGTGCTGGCGGGGGCGTTGCAGGCGTTGATGCAGGGGGTGGTACTGCTTTTCTTCGCGCCACTGGTGCATGTGCATTTGGGCTTGGTGGAAGTGTTGGCCATGCTGGGGGCGATGCTGCTGGCGGCGCTGACGTTTTCGGCCATCGGGGTGGCACTCGCATCGCGGTTTACCTCGACAACGGTGTTCCCCATCATGAGCAACGCGGTGCTGCTGCCGATGTTCTTCATGTCGGGGGCAATGTATCCCTTGCAGCCGGCGCCGCACTGGCTGCGGATGCTGGCGCATCTCGACCCGGTGGCCTACGCGGTAGATTTGATGCGGCAGGCGCTGCTGGGGTCGGGGCCGGAGATTGCGTTTTTCCCGGTCTGGCAGGATGTGGTGGTGTTGGTGGGAGTGACGTTGGCTCTGACGTGGGCGGCGGTGCGGGTGTTTGCGCGCGGGGAGGAAGTGAACCTGGGGCCATCGGCATTTCCGTGGAGGAAGTGAGAAGCTCGTCGGATGTCGCGGTACTTTGCTAAGTCGCAGACCGGAGCGCGTGGTCGCGCGGGATTGGCGGAGCGGGGGGTGTTGGCGGCGGCGGCACTGACCGCGAGTTGCAAGAATTTTCGACGACTGGAAGACATGGGGTGGAGCGGCTTGATTACGAGAACAGGATATTCTTCGGAGGTGAGGGCACAAGCCCACCCCTGCCCGGGTCGAGAGCGGGCGGTCTGGAATAAGGTTGGCCTTTTGCGGGTAAAATCATAGGCTTGCCGTCCTTTTCGTTTACACGTGATGCGCTGGAGAAATCGTTTCTTATGGTTGGTGTTCGTGGTCATGGCTTGGGTGGGGGTGACACGAGCCGACCCGCCCGCGGCGGCATTGCCGGCGGGGCTGATGCCGTTGAGCGACGTGAAGCCCGGGATGAAGGGCGAATGGCGCACAGTGGTGCAGGGGACGACGGTGCAGAGCTTCCAGTTGCAAGTGGTGGGGGTGATGCAGAATTTTACGGGGCCGAAACGGTCCGTCATCATTTGCGAGGCGCTGGAACCGGGCCAGGTGGAGAACGGGCCGGTGGCGGGCATGAGCGGGAGCCCGGTGTATATTGATGGAAAATTAGTGGGGGCGTATGCGTATGGATTTCCGTTTTCGAAGAACCAGGCTTTGATTGGCGTGACGCCGATAGGGGACATGATGGAGGTGCTGGATGAACCGGTGGAGTCTCCGCTGCCGGGCCGGCCCGGGCCCCTGCGGGTAGAGTCGGCAAATGCGACGGCAATGACGGAAGGCAATAGTTTGGCGGGCGCGGGCGAGTGGCGCGTGACGAGCGGCATGGAGCGGCTGGGCAATGCGGATGCGGCGGAGTCGCTACGGCCCCTGCCGACGCCGTTGCTGGCCAGCGGGATTTCAACGCGGACTTTGGCGGCGTTTAAAGATGAGTTTGCACGGCGAGGCTTGGTGGTGATGCAGGCTCCGGGCGGGGCGGCGAGTAACGCCCTGCCCGCGGACAAGCTGGAGGCGGGCAGCGCCATCGGGGTGATGTTGATGACGGGGGATTTTTCGCTGAGCGGGGTGGGGACGCTGACGTGGCGCGACGGGGACCGGCTGCTGGCGTTCGGGCACCCGATGTTCGGATTCGGCCCGGTGGAGATGCCGCTGGCGACGGCGGAAGTGATCACCGTGGTGCGGGCGCTGGACCAGTCGTTCAAGCTGGCGAACACGGGGCCCGTAGTTGGGACGATTTCGCAGGACCGTCTGACGGGCATTGGTGGAACGCTGGCGCACAAGCCGCCGATGACGGCGTTCCATGCGCGGGTGACGGCGCCTGACGGGAGGGTGCGCGAATTTCAAGGAGACATGTGGCAGAACCGGGATTACACGCCGATAATCGGGGCAATCGGGCTGCTGGAGTCGCTGAGCGCGACGTTGCAGGCGCAGCAGGAGCAGACGTTTTTCGTGACTTCAACAATTGACATCGAAGGGTTTCCGCCGGTGAAACTGGAACAGGTGGCGAGCGGAATGGACGGGGCGACAGAGGTGGCGATGGATTATCTGCGGCTGGCCAGCGAGCTGTGGGGCAATCCGTTTGAAACGCCGAAGGTGCGGTCGGTGGATTTTGACATCCGGTTGCGGGATGCATGGCTGACGACCACGCTGGAGTCCGTGCGCGTGGACAGCGGGCCGGCGCGGGCCGGAAGCGCGCTGCGCGTGACGCTGACGCTGGCGAATTATCTGAATGCGTCGACGGAGCAGACGCTGGAGGTTCCGATTCCGGCGACGGCGGCTGGGGAGACGCTGACTTTGTTTCTGGGCGACGCGAGTGCGACGGATGCGCTGGAGCGCGGCATGGCGCGCGGGGATTTCACAAGCCTGGGGGACGTGGTGCACTACCTGGGACAGCAGCGCAGCCGTGGGTCGCTGTATGTGAAACTACTGCGGACAGCGCCGGGCTTGCGATTGGAGGGCGCGAATTTGCCGGGGCTGCCGCCGTCCGTCGAGTCGCTCTACCGCTCGCCGAAGAATTTGACGCAGGCGAGCGCGATGGACCGGGCGACGGTGTGGGAGACGGTGCTGCCAATGCCAGGAGAATATAGCGGGCGGACGACGCTGCCGGTGGACGTCAAACCGTAAATTTATTTAACACGATGCACGCAAAAAAATATTTCTGGGCGTTGATACTGGCGGTGGTGGCAGCGGTGGCGCCGCCCTTGCTCGCGGTGACGACGGAAACGGCCGAACAGGTGGCCTACGATCATTTCGAGGATGGGCAGTTTGCCAATGTGTCGCTGGCGGCGCAGGGCGGCTTGAAGCTGGCGCCGGCCATGGAGCGTCTGGCGAAGCTGGATGCGGCGGTGATCTGGCGCGCCGTGGTGGACAAAAGCGGGAATTTTTATGTCGCGACGGGGAACGCCGGGAAGGTTTTCAAGGTCACGCCAGACGGGAAAGCGGAAGTGATTTTCCAGCCGGAGGAGGTTTTGACGCGGGCGCTAGCGCTGGACGCGCAGGGGAATTTGTATGTCGGTACCTCGCCGGACGGGCGGGTTTACCGGTTGGCGCCGGGCGGTCGGCCGGAGATTTATTTTGATCCCAAGGACACGTATATCTGGGACCTGGCGTTTGACGCGCAGGGGCGCTTGTATGTGGCCACGGGGGGCAAGGGGCGGATTTATCGCCTGCCGCCGGATTACAAGCCGGGGCAGACTGCGGAAGTGCTGTTCGAGACGGACCGGACGCATGTGTCTTGTCTGGCGTTTGACGCGCAGGGGCGGGTGCTGGCGGGCACCGGGCCGAAGAGCTTGCTTTACCGGATCACCAGCAAAGATGTTTCCGAGGTGCTGGCGAACGCGGACAGCGACGAGATCACGGGAATTTGCGCGGCGCCGGACGGGGCGGTGTATTTCACGACGTTCAACAAGAGCCCCGCCAGTGGGAGCAGCAGCGACACTAAGGCGGCGACACACAATGCCAGTCCGGGCAGCGGCGGGAGCAGCACCACGACGACTATTACCGTGGATGACGGCGACACGATCATGATTGGCGACGACGGGCCGAGCATCAGTTCGAGCGGGTCGAGCAGCCCGCGGCCAAAGGCCGGGGCGGGGAAGTCGCAATTGCTGCGGGTGTGGCCGAATGGTTTTGTGGAGCCGGTGTGGAGCCTGGCGAAGGTGGGGTTGTATGCGTTGCGGCCCTTGGCGGATGGGCGATGGCTGCTGGGCAGCGACCAGCAGGGCCGGCTGTTCCAGGCCGCGAACACGGAGGATTGGGAATTGCTGCAGCAGGCGCAGGACAGCGACCAAATCTCGGTGCTCCTGCCGGCGCCAGACGACGCGAATGCGACGCTGGTCTTTGCGAGCAATCCGGCACAGATTTTCCGGCTGGGCGCGAAACCGGCAGCCAACGGCAATTATACCTGCGAGGCATTTGACGCCGACCAGCCGTCGCGCTGGGGGACGGTGGAGGCGCTGGCGAACCCGCCCATGCCGGGCGCCATGCTGGCGGGGGCGAAGTGGGAAACTCGCACGGGCAACACGGCGAAGCCGGACGACACCTGGAATGCGTGGAAAGCGGTGGGCGATGACGCGCAGATCGCCAGCGCACCGGCGCGTTACCTGCAATATCGTGTCACGCTGACGAACGCGGCCACGGGCGTGCGGAGCGTGCAGGTGTATTACCAGAATTTCAACGCGGCGCCGGTGGTGGAGCGGGTGGGGGTGGCGCCCGTCGGCGTGGAGGTGGTGACGATGCCGGCCATGCGGCCAACGATTGACCTGCGGCAACTGATTGACGGCGACGGGGGCACGCTGCTGGCGCCGCCGGCACCACGGCCGCAACTGCGGCCGACGGGGGAGGCCGGCGCCTTTGCCGTGGGCTGGCGGGCGAGCGACCCGAACGACGACACGCTGCTTTACACGGTGCAACTGCGCGCGGTGGGCGAGGAGAAGTGGGTGACGCTGGCGGACGAGTTGAAGGATTCGATCTATTCGTTTTCGACGCGCGGGTATGCGGACGGCTATTACGAGGTGCGGGTGCAGGCGACGGACAAGCTGGACAACCCGCCGGGCGAGGCGCGCACAGCGGAGCGGGTGAGTGATCCCTTCCTGATCGACAATTCGCCGCCGGAGGTGGCGCTGACGACGCAGGCGGGGGACGCAGCGAGCTATACGCTGACGTTCCACGCCAAGGATGCAGTGGGGGTACTGACCCAGGCAAATTACACACTGGATGGCCAGCCGCCGAAGCCGGCGCTGCCCGACGGGGCGATGTTTGACAAAAAGGAGCTGACATTCCACTTGCGGCTGGAGCGGCTGAAGGCCGGGCCACACAGCGTGGTGTTCGAGGTGACGGACGAGGGAGGAAACACGGGCACCGCGAAAGTGAATTTTGAGACGCCGTGAGAGCGGGCCGGGGGGAGGGGAGTTAGTAGAGGTGGATGAAGAGGCCGGAGCGGAGCTTGGGCTCGAACCAGGTGCTTTTGGGGGGCATGATCTGGCCGGCGTCGGCGATTTCCATGAGTTGGTCGAGCGTGACGGGGTGGAGTGAGAAGGCGGCGGCCCAGGCGCCGGAGTCCACGAGTTTGACGAGCTCGTCGGTGCCGCGGATGCCGCCGATGAAGTCGATGCGATTGTCGGTGCGGGGGTCGGCAATGCCGAGGAGGGGAGCGAGGACGCGGTCCTGGAGGATGCTGGCGTCGAGCCGGGCGATCGGGTCGGGCCCGGAGGGG
>CAZDAQ010000051.1:4144-16391 GCA_964503425.1 uncultured Opitutales bacterium | reverse complement strand
GCTGCCGCCGGATTGCACGGTGAGGTTGCCGGCGATGGCGCCGGGGCCGTTCAGGCTTGAGCCGGACTGGATTGTCACCTGTTTCCCTGGCAATGTGCCGGTGATATTAAGCGCGCCGGAGCTGACGGTGGTGTTGCCTGTGTTGGTGTTAGTCGCGCTCAAGGTGAGCGTGCCGGGGCCGGTTACGGTTAGATTACCCGCGCCGGAAAGCACGCCGCCCAGCGTGATGTTGAAGGCAAGTCCCGTCGAGTCCGCCGCCTGAAAGGTCGTGGGGCCAGCCAGGGTAATGGGCGCGGTGGACGACCAGTCCGCAATGGCCCCCACCGTGGCATTCCCCAGCGAGGCAAACACGGTCGCGCTGGGCTGCTTGGCTACGAGACCCACGCCGCCCAAATAAAGGGTCGCGTTGTTGGAGACGGTCAGCCAACTGGTCGCGCCGGCGGCGTTGATCTGGTTGAGCGTGACGCCGGTGAGCGTGACCACGGAAGAGGCTCCGGTGATGTTCGCCCCGTTCGCGCCGCCGGAAGCGGTATTCAAGAGCAGTCCGTCGGTTCCCAAATAGGTCAGCGCGCCGCCGGTCATGGTCAGGAATCCGCCGCGGGTGCTGGTGCTGTTGCCGAGCTTGAAGGCGCCACTGGATGAGGTGCTGCCGATCGTCAAGGATCCGCCGTTAAGGTTCATATTGGCCCCGGAAGTGGCGTTCTGGATGATGATGCTCGCGGCGGTGACGATGCCGTTGTTGATGATCAGGCCGCTCGTTGTACTGGGGCCGTTGCCCTGCAAATCCTTGTAATCAATGAAAGTCCCGAGCGAAACCGCGCCGGTGGTATTGATCGTGAGCGGTCCCGAAGTGTTGGTGCCCGAGCCGAGGTTCACGGAATTGAAGGTGGCCGAGCCCGATCCCGTGACGGAAGTGTTGTCGCCAGTGGATCCGCCGTTGGGGGCGACATTCAAGGTGTTGGCCGTCACCGTGCCTCCGGTCACGTTGAAGGAGACGCCGGTCGCCCCGTTGCCGACCAGAATCGTGCTGCCGGAGGAGCCGAAGGTTCCGCCCGCGATTGTCAAGCTGCCGCCCAGCACGGTGGCGCCCCCCGTATGGTTGCTCGCGCCGGTCAGGGTCAGTGTGCCCGTGCCCGCCTTAATCAGCGAACCCGTGCCAGTGAATGCGCCCGCATAAGTGATGTTCGAGTTGTTGGCGCCCACCGTCAAGGCCAGCGCCGCCGCGGCCAGGTTGACGAGGTTCACGTTTTTCGTGCCGACCACTCCGCCCAGTGTCGCCGCGGTGATGCCGCTGAAGGCCACGTTGCCGCTGGTGTAATTCAGCGTGCTGTTTTGCAGCGCCAGGGAGTTGGCCAATTGCAGGGTGCCTTGCACGATGCTGGCGGTGCCATTGAAGGCGGTGGCCCCGCCGAGCACGACCGTGCCACTATTCACCACGAGGTTGTTCGTGCCGGTGATGTTGCCGGACAAGGTCAGCGGGTTGGCGGAAGCATTGTTGATGTTCAGGGTGCCATTGATGGCCAGTGGCGCGGAAATCGTGTCGCCTTTGCTGGAGCCCAATTGGGTCAGCGAGGGCGTACCCGGGCCGTTGTCAAAAATAAGCGTCCCGCCATTGCCGCTCAGGTTGAAGGAGGCCGCGCCGCCGGAGGCGCCGATGTTCAGCTCGCCGAGCGTAATGTTCTGGTTCAGGTTGATAATCTGGTTGGCGGAAATGGCGGAGTTGACCAGGGCCACGGCTTGCAAACTGTTCGGAAAGGCCGTGCTGTTGCTCCAATTGGCATTTAGGTTCCAACTTTGCGGCGAGGCGGTGACGGTGTCGGTCCACGCAATGCCGTCGCTGACGAAGGGCTGCGTGCTTACTTCAGCCGAGGCCTGGCTTTGGCCGTAGGGACCGACGGCCTCGACGACGTAAAAGTAGGTCACGCCATTGGCCAAGTCGGTGTCGGTGTAGCTGGTGCCCGTAAGGTTGCTGCTGACAATCGTTGTTTCCTGCCCGCTGGCGGTTCCGCGCAGCAGGACGTAGCTGGTCGCGCCCGGCGACGGATTCCAAGTCAAAGCCACCACCGAGTCGCCGGGAACGCCGGCCACGCCCGTGGGCGCGGGCGGCGGCACGGTGCTCAACGAGGCGGCCACTTCCGCGGATTGCGGCCCGACGCCGCTGCCGTTGGCGGCGGCGACAACATAGTAATAGATCTGTCCGTTGAGCAGGCCGGTGTCGGTGTAGGAATTGGTGGTCACGTTGCTGGCGACCGTGGCGTAAGGGCCGCCCGTGATGCTGGAGCGTTGCACCACGTAGCTGGTGGCGCCGGCGGAAGCGTTCCAGTTCAAGGTCGCCTGGGAATTGCCGGTCGTCGCGGTCAGGTTGGACGGCGCAGTGGGCCCGGCGGCGGCAAAGAGCCGGATGACGGCCGCCTGGGTCGCCGGCAGGGTTATCGTAAAGGAACCGCCCGTGGGACGCGCCATGCCCATGTAGGTCCCGTTCCACACGCCCGTTCCGGAAATCGCGGAGCCGCCGAGGGTCACGCCTGTTTTCAAGGTGGGGTCGTCATTTTGGCCGGTGAGAAACATCACCTGCCCCGCGTTGTAGGTGGAGCCGTTGGTCGTGAGGGTGAGGTTGGCGTTATGCACGGGGGAGCTGGCTTGGGCAGCATACTCGCGGTTGATTACGGTCACCACCAGGCTGCCATCGTTCTGCAGCACCGAATAGGCCACCAGATTGACATTGCTGACGTTGCCAATCGTCACCGGCGTGATTTTCCCATGGCCGCCCAGGTCAAACGCCTTGATCCCGTAGGCCAGCGGATGCACGGTGTAACTGCCGGCCAGATTGGCCGGGGTCACGGCACTGTAGGCGGGATTATTGGAATTCAACCCCGTGTGGAAGTTGAGGCCGGCCAGCCCGGCATTGGCCTGAAAATACATCCACCCCAGCCCCCACAGCGCCGAGGCAAACGCATCGCTGGATCCGAATGAGCCATTGTGAAAATAGCTGTTGCACTCTTCGTAGCGCGGAGCCAATCCCGCGGCGAAGGCGGGCGGAACCCAGTCGTTGTTAAAACTTTGGTAGCCGGCTTCGTTGCTGGGAGACAGCATCAAGGCGATCTGCGAGGCGACGGTACCGGCGGTCAAGCTGCTGCCAAAGGGATAAAGGTGCATGCACACAAACGCGACCTGTCCAGGCCACGCGACCGATTCCGCGGGGCAAAAAACGCCGCTGAACCAGCGCCCCCCCGCGGCGCAATCGGGGCCCGCCCACTGTGAGCCCGAATAAAGCTGATTGGTGGCGGCGATATAGCTGCTGAATTCCGCGTCGTAGGTGGTGGCGGACTTGTTGTGACCCGGATTGGTCGGGTCCGCCGTCAAGTCCGGCTCGTTGCCCACTTGGAACACCAGCAGGTTCCCGTAGTTTTTGGCGTTCACATAATTCTGCATGCTCTGGGCAATGGCCGCCTTGCCGGGGGGGTCATCCAGGTTGCCCTTGATTTCCAGGTCCCAGATCAGGTTCCCGCCGATGGCATGGCAAAAATCGAGCACCGCCTGTTCGTCCGCAGCGGTCGAGATGTTGCCGGTTTCGGCGGAATTGCCGCCGACGCGGACACTTTTTATGCCCAAAGTCTTCATCAGCCCGATCATCGCGGTATTGGTTCCACTTAAGTACCAGCCTTGGTTCACGCTGTCATAGATCACCGACCCCATTTCGAAGCTTAAGCCGGAAAAGTCGGCGGGGATGGGGGTGGACCGGGCCTGGGCCGTGTTAATCGCCAGAGTCACGTTTGCCGCAACGGTCTGCGCCCGTGCTGGCAATGTGCACAGCAATCCGGCGAGCGCCACGGACGCCGCGACGAATGTATGGAGCCCCCGCCTAAAGCCTTTTTCGCGCATCGTAGATTTTTTCGATTAATTACCCCTTCGTGCCGCTCATGCAGGGCAGGTTATGCACCGTCCTCCACCCGTGAAAGCGGCCTTTGCTCCGCGATAGGGTTTGGGGTGCAAGCACAGAAGGGTGATCTGCCGTGATCGCAGCGTGGGTCATAGGGGAAGATGGAGCTATGCCGGATTATTCCAAATAGGCGGACAATAAGTGGATCGAGGATGCGACTGGCGCCGGCATGTTTTCTGCGACGCGGGCACGAAACTCGGGGTAGGGGGTAGAGGGGAGGAGATATCACTCTACTGCTCAAGGCCCATGGCTGGCAAGTCGTAAGCAGGGTTGCCTAACGGTTCATTGCCGATACCCCATCCCTAGCCTTGCCAAACCCCGCCCCTGCGCCAACATGGCGGTTTGCCCGCCCTCCCGCGGCCCATGAAGCTTCGCCTTCGCCACAAAGTCACGGGGTTAGCCGTCATTTCGGCATTGTTGCCGGTCCTGGCGCTGCTGCTGCTTTTCCGCTGGCAGGAAGGCCGCATCAGCAGCTTCGTGCTCGATCAGTTTGAAAACAAGGTCAAGGACGACGTGGAACTCAGCGTGGGCGACCTCTACGGCCTGCTCCAGACGGCCCAGCGTCTTATCCAGGCGCGGGTGAACGACAGCCTGAACGTGGCCCATTATGTTTTCACCTCGGCCGGGTCGTTGTCCTTCGGGCCGGAAACCGTCACTTGGGACGCCATCAATCAGGACACCCAGCAGCATCAAGCCCTTACCCTGCCCCAGTTCAAACTCGGCGGCCAGTGGCTCGGGCAGAACTCCAACATCACCATCGCCAGCCCCGTGGTGGACCGGGTGAAGCAGCTCGTCGGCGGCACCTGCACCATTTTCCAGCGCATCAACGACGCCGGCGACATGCTGCGCGTCGCCACCAACATTCAAACCCTCTCCGGCAAACGCGCCATCGGCACCTTTATCCCCTCTTCCAGCACGGTCGTGAAAACCGTCCTGAATGGCCAGACTTTCCGCGGCCCCGCCTATGTGGTCAACGCCTGGTATCAATCCGCCTACGAGCCCATCCGCGATGACACTGGCCGCATCGTGGGCATGCTCTATGTCGGCGTGCAGCAGGAGTCCGACAACACCATCCGCGAACTGATGAAGGGCCAGCGCGTGGGCGCGCACGGCTATGTCTGGGCGGTCTATGGCAACAACCCGCGCAAACTGCCGCCGTTCGTCCTGTATGGTGGCGGCCCCACTCCGCCGGACAAGCTCGACGCTCTCAAAGATGTCAACGGCCAGCCCGTGTTCCCCGCATTTGTCAAAGCGGCGCTGGCCGCCCGGGCTGGCGAAGTCACCTACGTCGAGCCCACGTGGCGCGACCCCAAGGATCCCGACAATCCCGACTATTACGAAAAGGACGTGGGCTTCATCTATTACGCCCCGTGGGACTGGGTTGTGGGTCTCACCGCTTACGACGCCGATTTCGGCCAGGTGCGCGACAACTTGACGGAGACTTTCTGGCGGCTGCGTTTTGAGGCCACGCTCGGCGCGCTGGTGTTGCTGGCAATCACCGCGCTGGTGGCCACCATTATGGGTCGCCGCCTGGCTTCACCCATCACCTTCATCAGCCGTATCGCCCGCCAGGTCGCCGACGGCAACCTGGCCGAAGCCAGCTTCCTCACCTCTGAAGCCCGCGAGGGCCGCCTGTGTACCATTGTCGCCCGCAGCACCGACGAAACCGGCGAGCTTTTTTACGCCATTGCCGCGATGATTGACAACCTCCACGCGCTGCTGGGCCGGGTGCAGACGTCCTCCCGGCGCCTTCAGGAAAGCGCCACCAATCTCGCCCGCGCGGCCCACGAACAGGAAGGTACCGTGCAGGATTTCGGCGCCTCGACCAGCCAGATCGCCGCCGCCGTCAAGGAAATCTCCGCGACCGCCCAGGAACTCGCCCGCACCATGGCGAGCGTCTCCGGCATGGCCACTGATACCGCCACCGCCGCCAACGCCGGCCGCAGCCAGATCGAAGCGGTGAATGCCTTGGGCCACGAACTCGCCCGCGCCACCGGCAGCATCTCCTCCCGCCTCACCACGATTTCCGACAAGGCGCGCAACATCAACTCCGTCATCACCACCATCACCAAGGTTGCCGACCAGACCAACCTCCTGTCGCTCAATGCCGCCATCGAGGCCGAAAAGGCCGGCGAGTTCGGCCTCGGTTTCTCCGTTGTAGCCCGCGAGATCCGTCGGCTCGCCGACCAAACGGCCGAGGCCACGCTGGACATTGAGCTCATGGTCAAGGAAATGCAGTCCGCCGTTTCCGCCGGCGTCATGGAGATGGATAAGTTTTCTGAAGTGGTCCGCACCGGCGCCGCCCGCCGCAGCGAGGTCACCGGCCACCTCGTCAACATCATCCAACAGGTCGAGGACTTCACGCCCCGCCTCGGCGAGGTCAAGGAGGGCATGCAGTCCCAATCCCAGGGCGCGCAGCAGATCAGTGAAGCCGTTTCGTCCCTCAATCAAGGCGCGCAGCGCACCACTTCATCCCTTGAGGGCTTCAAAGCCGCCACCCGCACCCTCAATGACGCCGTGGCCAGCCTGCGGGAAGGCGTGGCCAAATTCCGCCTCTCCCACGATGATCCGGCTCTAGCCGAAACGAATCCGCCAACTTCGCCACCGATAAAACCCGCCAAGCCATCATCCAAATCCGCGAAGGCGACCCAATCCCCCTTCGGCAAATTGCCCGGCCCCTAAAACCATTCCCGCTGATGAAACTTCGCTCCAAAACTTTGCTGACCGTTCTCCTGCCCGTGGTGTGCGTGCTTTATGGCATTGTCAGTTGGAAAGCCTGGGTCACCTACAACCAGATGATCAATGACCAGTTGCGGGACATCGCCTATCAACTGCAAACCGCCGCGGCCCGCGTCGAGGCCGCCAACACCGAGGCCATTGACATCCCGCGCACCATGGCCCTCGCCGAGCAGAACGGGCTTTTCGGCCAGCGCGAGGATTCCGTCCACTACGCGCGCGACATTCTCGACCAATACCCGCAGTTCATTGGTGCGTACTTCTGCTACGAGCCCAACGCTGACGGCCAGGACGCCTCCTACCTCGTCGCGCACCCCGCCCACCCGGATGGCGCCACCGACGCGTCCGGCCGCTTCCTGCCTTACTGGGTCCGCATCAAGGGGCAGGTCGGCCTCGAGCCGTGCGAGCAAATGGAAGACCCCGACAGCCTCTACTACCGCCAGATGAAGGATAACTTCCTCGCCCACGGCGATCTGACCATCATCACCGAGCCCTACCATTACAAGGACGGCAACTACATCGTCGAACAAACCAGCCCGATTGTCATCGGCGGCCAGTTCAAGGGCATCGCCGGGGTGGACCGCGGGCTGGATCACGTCTCCGCCATCGTCGGCGATTTGCGGAAGGACCTCGCCCCGCTGCAAACCACGGACTTCCTCGTCGTCAGCACCCGCGACCGCGTGGTCGCCTCCACTTTCCATGCGGATGATGACAGCCACCAGCTCAGCTCCGTCCCGGTGAGCCTGTTGTATGTCAATTCCTCGGGCCGCTTCGAAACCAGCTTCCTCGGCACGGACAATGTTGGCAAAGTCGTCCTCAAGCCCGGCGCGGCGCATCCCTCGAGCGATTCGTCGCTTGATGGCACGTATGCGAAGCTCCTGGGCCAGATTCTCGAGCAGCGCAACCTGCCCTTCGCCTTCATCCCATTCTACGACCCCATCCGCCGCGAGCAATCCTACATCGGAGCCGCGCCCATCAAAACCGGCCAGTGGGTGCTCGTGCTCACGGTGACCCGCGGGGAACTGCTTGGCCCCATCCAGGCCCTCATCACCGAGAATCTCATCATTTCCTCCCTTGGCATTCTCCTGGTTGCCGGATTCATCCTCGTCGCCGTCACCCGCCTGAGCAACCGCATTGGCCGCGCGGTCGTCGTGGCTCAGCAAGTGGCCGCCGGCGACCTGACCGCCGAGGTCCGCGTCCACGGCACGGATGAAACGGGCCAGCTCCTCCAGGCCACGCGCGACATGATCGCCAGCCTCAACGGCCTTATCGGCCAGGTCAAACGCTCCAGCATCCAGCTCATTTCCACCGCCAACGAAATTTCCGGCACCGCCAAGCTCCAGGAAACCACCGTGCAGGACTTCAGCGCCTCCACCAGCCAGATCGCCGCCGCGGTGAAGGAAATCTCCGCCACTTCGCAGGAGCTCGTCGGCACTATGGCCGGGGTTTCCCAGGTCGCCAGCGACACCGCCGGCCTGGCCGACACCGGCCGCCAGCAGCTCACCGGCATGAAGCGCTCGGTGCAAAGTCTCGCCGTGTCCACCTCCT
Source organism: uncultured Opitutales bacterium (assembly GCA_964503425.1). Classification (GTDB taxonomy): domain Bacteria; phylum Verrucomicrobiota; class Verrucomicrobiia; order Opitutales; family JABDGR01; genus CAZDAQ01. The sequence goes on along the minus strand of CAZDAQ010000051.1, from coordinate 8,167 downwards.
CCATTTCCCAGAAACTATCCGCCATCAGCGACAAGGCCCAGGCCATCACCAGCGTCGTCACGGCCATCACCAAAGTCGCCGAGCAGACGAACCTGCTCTCCCTCAACGCCGCCATCGAGGCCGAGAAGGCCGGCGAATACGGCCTGGGCTTCGGCGTCGTCGCTCGGGAAATTCGCCGCCTTGCCGACCAGACCGCTGTGGCCGTGCTCGACATCGAGCAGATGGTCCGCGAAATGCAGTCCGCCGTTTCCGCGGGCGTCATGGAGATGGACAAATTCACCGGCGAAGTCCGCGCCGGGGTGGACGATGTGGGCCGCATGGGCCAGAACCTGGAATCCATCATCCACCAGGTGCAGGCGCTGCTGCCGCGCTTCGGCCTCGTCAAGGACGGCCTCATTTCCCAGTCGCAGGGCGCCCAGCAAATCAACGAAGCCATGGTCACGCTGGCCGAGGGCGCCCGCCAGACGACCGCCTCCGTCGAGGAATTCGACAAGGCCGTCCACAACCTGCACAACGCCGTCGAGGGCCTCCGCCGCGAAATCGCCCGCTTCAAGGTGGCCGAGGGCAGCGCGACCGGCCTGACGCGCGCGCCGTTCGCAGGCCGCAAACCCGCCAGTTGACGTCTCCCATGTTGCTCGTCCTCTTCACGCTCGGCGAACAGCGCTACGGCCTCGATGCCGCAGTCGTCGAACTCATTGTGCCCGCGCTGCCCGTGCGCGCCGTGCCGGGCACGCCCGCGGCGGTTTCCGGCATCTTCTCCTTTCGCGGCCAGGTCACACCGGTGATTGACCTCGTTCAGCTCACGCTGGGCCGCCCCGCGCGCGCGGCCCTCGGCAGCCGCTTTATCATCACCCGCTACCCGCTCGGAGGCGTCGAGCACTTCCTCGCCCTCCAGGCTGAAAGCGTGAACGAAGTGCGCGACGTGCCCGACGAGGCCCTCCGCGAGTCCGGCATCCGCTCGCCCGGCGCGCCTTTCCTCGGCCCCGTGGCGGACACGCCGTCCGGCCTCGTGCAGACGGTGACGCTCCAGAACCTGCTACCGCCCGACCTGCAAACCCTTTTGTTCTCCGACAAACTTTCGGCCCAGCTCGCCCAACCGCCAATTGCCACCTGAAAACTTCCCACCAGAGCCTCCCGCCCGCCATCGGCGAGCGCCTCCGCGCCACCTATGGCCTCGACCCGGACACGCTGGGCGACACCGCCCTGCGCGCCGCGTGGCAGCGCTGTTTGCGCTCGACGCACTCCCGGTCCGACGCCGCGCTGCAAGCCCTGCTCAAGAAGTCTCCGGAGGAATTCGACGCGTTCGTCGAGGAATTGCTCGTCCCGGAAAGCTGGTTCTTTCGCGATGGCACGCCGTTCGCCTTTCTTGAAACCTGGGTCCGCAAAAAATGGGCGCCATCTGCGAGTGGCCGGGCCCTGCGCGTGCTCAGTGTGCCGTGCGCCGCGGGGCAGGAGCCTTACTCCATCGCCATGACCTTGCTCGACGCCGGCCTGCGCCCCGGCCAGTTCGTGGTGTGGTCCGGCGATGTCAGCGCCCGCCTCCTGGAAAAAGCCCGCGCCGCCGAATATCCCGCGCTGTCCTTCCGCGGCCGTGACGCCGCCGGGCGCGACCACCATTTCGAGCCCGCGAGTCGCGGTGTGCGCCGGGTGCGCGAAGGCATCCGCGCCACCGTCCACTTTCGCCGCTGCAATTTGATGGACCCGGATTTCTTTCGCGACGAGCCGCCGTTCCATGTCGTGTTTTGCCGCAACGTGCTCGTTTACTTCGACACCGCTGCGCGCCGCCGCGCATTGGAAAACCTCCGCCGCTGCCTGGAGACCGGCGGACTTTTCTTCTGTGGCCATGCCGACAGCCTGCCGATGCTCGACTCCGCCTACGTCAGTGCCGGGCCGCCGGGTGCATTCGCCTACCAGCGGCGGCCCGAGCCCGCGGTTCCATCGGTGGCGACGCCTGTGCCGCGCCGCGGTTTTTCCCGCTCCGGCCTGCGCGGCAGCTCCCCGGGCCTTCCGGCGGCGTCCGCGCGCGCGCCGGCGACGGTTACGGCCTCCAGCGGGGCCCCGGCCCGGACCCACGCCACGGCCGACACGCCTTCCGCGCTCCTCGTCAACGCCCGCCGCTTGGCCGATGCCGGAGTATTTCACGAAGCCGAGGCCCTCTGCGGCCAATACCTCAAATGCCGCGCGCCGCACCCCGATGCTTTTTTTCTGCTCGGCCAAATGGCCGCCGCGCGGGGCCGCCCCGCCGAGGCGGAAAATCACTACCGCAAAACCCTTTACCTCAACGCACGCCACCCCGAGGCCCTGTCGCAACTCGCGTTGCTGGCCGAGCGCCGGGGTGACCGCGCCGCCGCCGCCCGTTTCCGCAGCCGGGTGAAGGCGTAAAACAATTGCCCGCAACCAAAACCTTTCCCGATGCCCGACGCCACCACCCCCAGCCCCCTTCAGACCGGCCAGCCCGCCGACCGCTGCTGGGCGCGCATCGGCGTATGGGGCGATGGCTCGTGTTCGGAACTGCCCGTGCACGTTCACTGTTGCAATTGCCCGGTATATGCGGCGTCCGGCCGCAGCCTGCTCGAGCGGCCGCCGCCGGAAAATTACGCGCGTGAATGGGAGGCGACTTTGCGCGGCCTTGAGGAGGAGCGCGGCCGCGCCAGCTCCGTGTTGCTGTTCCGCCTCGGGCCCGAATGGCTCGCGCTGCCCGCGGCCACCGTCGGCTACGTCACCGACAAGCGCGCCATTCACCGCCTGCCGCAGCGTTCCAGCCGCGTGCTTTCCGGCATCGTCAATATCCAGGGCGAGCTGCACCTGGCCTTCAACCTCCACGCCCTGCTCGAATTGCCCGATGAAGTGCCTGAAGGCAGCGCCCTCAGCCGCCGCGTTTATCCACGCATTCTTTTGTGCCGGCGCGACCAGCAGGCGTTTGCCTTTTCCGTGGATGAAGTTTTTGGCCTCACCAAGCTCGAGGCCGCGAAGCTCCAGGCCGTCCCCGTCACCGTCAGCAAGGCCCTCGCCACCTACACCCGCGGCCTCTTCACCTTTAGCGATCGCCCCGTCGGCCTGCTCGACGACGAACTGCTCTTCCACGGCCTCACCCGCCAGCACCTTAACCTGTAATTTCATTTTTTCACCTGTGAGCGACGCTCCTCTGGACGAATCCCTGCTCGACCTCTACCGTTCCGAGGCCGAGACGCAGGCGGCTGTCCTCGCGCAGGGGCTCGTCCAGTGCGCCGCCGATCCGGCCAATCTCAAAAAAATCGAGCCCGCAGCCCGTGCCGCGCATTCGCTCAAGGGCGCGGCCCGCATCGTCGGCCTCGACCTCCCCGTCAAGCTCGCGCACGCGATCGAGGAAATCCTCGTCACCGCACAGGATGGCAAACGCGCGCTCGACCAGCCCACGATTGACCTCCTGTTGCGCGCCGCCGACTGGCTCGCGCAATCCGCCCAGGCACCGGTCTCCGAACTCACCGCGCCACCGCCCGCCCGCCTCGCCGAGCACGCCGCCTGCGTGGCCGCGCTTCAGGCCCTCCCGGCGAAGGCGGTCGTGCCAAAAAAATCTCCAGCCGTTCCTCCGCCGGCCGCGCAGCCAATTGCCCCGACAGTTGTATCGGCGACGGAAGTTCCGCAACCGCCAGCCGTAGTGCAGAAACTCGAAACTGCTCCCCCGCCGCCCGCGCCACCGCCGTCAAAGCTCGACCTCAGCCTGCTCGACCTTTACCGCACCGAGGCCGAGACCCAGCTCGCCACGTTTGTCCAGGGCCTCGTCGAACTCGAGGGCGACCTTACCAATTCCAAAAATATCGAGCCGCTCATGCGCGCCGCCCACTCGCTTAAAGGCGCCGCGCGCATCATTGGCCTGGACTCGGTCGTCAAGCTCGCCCATGCGATGGAGGACGCTTTTGTCGCCGCGCAGGAGGGCAGGCTGGTGCTCAACTCCGCGGGCATTGATGTCTTTCTGCGCTCGGCCGACTGGCTCGCGCAGTTCTCGAAACTCCCCGCCGAGCAACTGGCGGCGCCGCCCGCGGA
>CAZDAQ010000051.1:0-4044 GCA_964503425.1 uncultured Opitutales bacterium | reverse complement strand
AGAGCGAAATCCGAAACTTCCTCCCCGATTCCACCCGCCCACGTCCCGGCTTCCAAACACACGCCCCCACTTCAGCATCATCACGGCACGCCTCCGCCCGGCGCGGACAGCGTCGTGCGCGTCTCCGCCGCGAGCCTCACCCGGCTTATGGGCCTCGCCGCGGAAACGCTCGTGGAAACCCGCCGCCTCCAGCCGTTCCGCGAGGCGCTGCTCAAACTTAAGAACTCCCAGTTGAATTTTGTCTCCCAGTTGGATGACTCCCTCGCCGGCGCCGCCACCGCCGAGGCCGGCGAGTTGCGCGCCGACGCCCAAGCCAATCTTGACGCCATCCGCGCCCAGCTCGAAACCTTTGACGGCGTGATGCGCCGCAACACCATCCTGTCCGGCCGCCTTTATCAGGAAGTAATTGCCAGTCGCATGCGGCCCTTTGGCGACGGCGCGCAGGGCTTCCCGCGCCTGGTGCGCGATGTCAGCCGCGCCCTCGGCAAGAACATCCGCTTCGACCTCGACGGCCGCGATACCCCCGTGGACCGCGACATCCTTGAGCGCCTTGAGGCCCCGCTCAACCACCTCCTCCGCAACGCCTGTGACCACGGCATCGAAACGCCCGAAAAGCGCCGTGCCGCCGGCAAGCCCGAGGCCGGCCTCGTCCGCCTCATTGCCCGCCACCGCGCCGGCATGTTGGTCCTCCAGGTCATTGACGACGGCAACGGCGTCCCCATCCCGCGCCTCCGCCAGAAAATCGTCGAGAAAGGCCAGGCCACCGCCGAGATGGCGGCGCACATGAGCGACGACGAGATCCTGCAATTCCTTTTCCTCCCCGGTTTTTCCACTGCGGAAAAAGTCACCGAATATTCCGGCCGCGGCGTCGGCCTCGATGTCGTGCACACGCTCATGGCGGAAGTCGGCGGCACCGTCCGCGTCAGCACGGTGGAGGGCCGGGGCACCACCTTTACGATGCAGTTGCCCATCACGCGCTCCGTCCTGCGCGCGCTGCTCGTCGAGATCGAGGGCGAGCCCTACGCCCTGCCGCTCAGCCGCCTCAGCCGCGCCGAGCGCGTCTCCTACGAATCCGTCAAGACCATCGAAAACCGCCCCTACCTCGTGGTGGACGGCGCGAACGTCGGCCTCGTGCCCGCGCGCACCGCCCTCGGCCTGCCTGGTGAGGGCCGCGCCTCCGGCGCCGAGCTTTCGGTCGTGGTCGTCGGCGACGGCAAAAACCTCTACGGCCTCGAAGTGGACCGCATTCTCGGCGAGTCCGACCTCGTCGTCCGCCCGCTCGACCCGCGCCTCGGCAAAGTCCCCGGCATCAGTTCCGCATCGCTCACTGAGGATGGCGCACCCATTTTGATCATTGATGTGGACGACCTGGTCGTCGGCCTGGAAAAACTCCTCGCTGGCGGGCAGGTCGCGCGTGGCCGCCGCCAGCGCACGCAAACCCAGGCCGTGCAGAAGCGCATCCTCGTGGTGGACGATTCGCTCACCGTGCGCGAGACCGAGCGCCAGCTCCTCGAAAACGCCGGCTACGATGTTGAAGTTGCCGTGGATGGCGCCGACGGGTGGAACGCCGTGCGCCTTGGCCAGTTCGACCTCGTCGTCAGCGACCTCGATATGCCCCGGCTCAACGGCTTCGAGTTCGTTAAACGCATCCGCGCCGACGCCCGCCTGCAGCGCCTGCCCGTCATCATCGTTTCCTACAAGGACCGCGAGGAGGACCGCCTCAAGGGCCTCGAAGCCGGCGCCGATCACTACCTTACCAAAAGCAGTTTTCAGGACGAGACCTTCCTCCGCGCCGTCACCGACCTCATTGGCGCGGCGGGGGGTGGCGCAGCGGGCAAATAGTCTAACTAGAAAGCCCTCTTCCGATGCGGGGCTAATTTCCCCGCGCAGCCTTTACGCCGCCTTCGCCAGCTTGCGCTTCCGTCTCGCGGCCAAGGCTGCCACCGAGCCCGCCGTCAACGCCGCAATCGCCGCGCTCGTGCCCGGCTCGGGCACTGTCCCCGGCGTCACAATGGCCGTGCCATCCGTCTGGACGGCAAAACCATAGACGGTCAGGGTCTTGTCGACGTTGTAGGAAACCTCCGCCCAGCCATACATCGTGATGCTGGGGTTGATACTCAAACCCGCGTATCCGTGGGTGCCGTCGGCGGGCCAGTTGCCCGGGACGACGTTGTTGAAGGAGTTGGTGGCGTCACTGAAGCTGGAGCTGATGCCTACCGTCTGCACATGGCCAAATTTTACCACCGGCCGCACGCCGCTGGCGGGGCCGCCATAAGCCGACTTATCGGTGCCATACAAGCCTTCGATGACGGGGTTGTTGGGGTTGCCAAAGTAGAAAGTGAAAAGGATTTGATTTCCGGTAAAACCATACGGGTGATACACTCCCGTCTGGAGGTTGAAAAACAGCGAATCATAGGGAGCCGTTAGCGTGACGCCCGTCCCACCGTTGATGGGCGTGTAGACGATGGCGGCGTGGGCCGCGGGCGCGGCCACGGCAAGGGCGGGAGCCCCGAGGAGGATGGACGCGCGGGAGCGGGAGATTTTTTTCATGGCAGCAGCAGGCGTTAGCCCAACGCCGGACAGTTGAGCACTGCGGCGTTCCGTCCCAGCTAAGCCGATTCACAACCATTGGCAATTTTTATTTTCAGCTAATTTCCGTTAATAAATGACGCAATGAGGATTGGGTTTGGGTTGCGGGGGCGACCAGGAAGGGCGCCGAATTTGCCGCTAAGCCACCACGGCCAGGGCCACCGGCGCCGCTTGGCGCGGCTAGGGCGTTTGCGTCACTGCCAACCGCAAATACAAATTGTTGCCGGCCCCCATCGGCACGGTCGCCTGCATGAGGTAATACGCGCCCAGGTCGCTGACGAGCGTGCCCTGCAGCCCCGTGTTCGTCCAGTTCAGCAAATCGGGCGAGGATAGAATCTGGTAGGTCACGCCCGTGAGGTTTTTCGACAGGCGGAAGGTCAGCACCAGGTTGCCGGAATTATCCGGCGCGGTGCTGGTGGGCGGGGCGCTGACGTTGACGGCGGGGTTCAGCCCGAAAAAATATTTCAGCAGGTTGGATAGGCAGTCGCCACTGGGATTGGCGTTCGGCCCGATGATGGCCGGGTCGCTCACGCCGGGGAAGGCTGCGCCGGCCCATTGCGTGAGGGTTTGCGTAGGTGTCGCGCTGACTTGCGCGGAGTTCGCGCTGGTGCCACCGCCGTTGACCGCGGCCACGGCGTAATAGTAGGTGTTGCCGTTGGTCAGGCCGGTGTCGCTGAAACTGTTAGTGAAGACCGTGGTGTTGACGGTAGTGTTGCCGCCGCTGGTGGTGGAGGTGCGCCGGACGATGTAGCTGGTCGCGCCCGAGGAGGCGTTCCAAGTTAGTCCGACAGTGCCATTGCCGGACGCTGCCGCGAGCCCGGTGGGGGCGGCGGGTACGGGGGGCTGAGGCGTCGCGCTGGCCTGGGTCGAGGCGCTGCCGCTGCCGCTCGCGTTTGTCGCCACGACGATGTAGTAGTAGGTCGTGCCGTTGGCGGCGGTGATGTCTTTATAAGTTGTGGCGCTGACACCGGTGGCAATCATGGTGTAGCCGCTGCCGCTGGTGGTCGAGCGTTGCACGGTATAGCTGGTCGCGCCGGCGGCGGCCGTCCAGTTGAGTGTCACATTACCATTGCCCGGCGTGGCGGTCAGGCCTGTGGGCGTGCCCAGTGGCGTCGCGCTGGCTTGCGCGGAGTTGGGGCTGACATCTTCGCCGTTCGTCGCAGTGACCACATAGTAATACGTCACCCCATTCGTCAGGCCGGTGTCGGTGAAGCTATTCGTGCCCAGGTTGCCGGTGATCACCGTGTAGTTTCCGCCGGGGGTGGTCGAGCGGCTGACGACGTAGCCCTGCGCGCCGAGCACACTGGTCCAGGTCAGCGTCACCGAGGCGTTCCCCGCGCTGGCCGCCGGGTTCAAGGGCGCGCTTTCAAAGCAGCCCAAGCCCGCGCAATCGCTCCCGCTGGCCAGGTGCATGAACGTGATCACCGGCAGGCTGCCGTCGGCCTGGCGGGGCAG
>CAZDAQ010000050.1:0-16940 GCA_964503425.1 uncultured Opitutales bacterium | reverse complement strand
CAAGAGTTGGTGGTGCCGAGGTCTATGCCGATAATTCTGCTCATTGTGCCGAATCATGAGCAAGGCACGTGCCGGGGTGAGGTATAGTTATTTAAGTCGTTGAAGATTAGTCGTTAGAAAATTTTGTTGCTGAATTGTAACTAGGAGAAAACGGGCTAGGATGGGACAATATGGCGCGACAACGAGCCACACATTGGCGCAATGGCGCAAGAATTAGAAAAATAGATTGACTAATTAACTCACTTACTCACATTGAAGACATGAACTCAAAAATTAATTCCTTAAAGCAAGAAGTTTTTCAACGCATACAGCGAGCAGCCGTTGGGTTTAATGCTGCCGAAACAGTTCGACTGGCCCCAATGTTGGATCGGCTGAGTAAAATGGAAAAAGATATGCTGCAAATTTCGGTGCAGCTTCAAGAAATTGAAAGAGCGCTAGCGAATAATAAAGCGCCTACATCCCAACTGGAAAACCCCACAGAATTCATACACGACGATTTCGACCGAAAGGGTACACAATCGAAATTAAGGATTCGGCTGAAATGGTCACGTATTGGCAAGAATCTGAAAGATGAGGAAATCAACGAAAGATTCGCAAGCGAGACGATGGCAAAGTTTTTGAGCCGCTTGATCTTGGAGATGGGAGCGCAAACTGAAGGGAAAATACGGCATTTTGTCCGTGCGCAAGGAGGTCAACTTTACGTTTCAGAAAATCCAAAAACAGAGCCAGCGTTCAGAAACCAGCAATCGGGAAAACCATATGCGTTTTCTCCAATCCCAGGGACAAAGCTATTCGTGTTGACCAACATAAATACCAATGCAAAACACGCAGCACTGGAAAGCTTAGTTCAATATCTCGGACTACCTGCTGGTTTTGTTTCGATCGAAATTGTTCCAAGAGGGACTATGTCTGAGCATGATGAAGAATTACTGAAATCGGCGATGGATCTCTAATTTCGTATTAGGGGGCTTCCATTTGGGCTGCCTTGAGCCGTCCCTACCTAAGCGGACGGGAAGAGGAGTTTTTCCAGCCACGCGGCGGGGGCGTCGGTGGCGGCCTAATTTTCACCGAGGAGTTGGCGGAGGCGGGTGGCGTTGGCGGCGGCCTGCTCGCGAGCGGCGGGTTTTTTGCAGGCGAGGAGGCGATCGGGGGCAAACGTCGAGGAACGCCGGGGCAGGGAATGTGTGGACAAAAGAAGCCCAAAATTCACCGAAAAATGTTTTGCATTGAGCAAGGGGGCCTATTTTAAGGTGCAGGGAACATGACAGCGCAGCGCACATGGTCCAGTGGATATCGGCGGAAATGGACGGGTTACTTTGCAGCCGGGGTGCTGGCGCTGGCGGGGTGCCTGGGGGTGGCCCGGGGGCAGAGTTCCTTTATCTACGTGGCGAGTGCCTCCAACAACAGGATTGGGGAATACAACGCGACGACGGGATCGCCGATCAACCCGGCGCTGGTGAGCGGGTTGAACTCGCCCTACGGCCTCGCGATGGCCGGATCGAACCTGTATGTGACGAACCAAAATAGCGGCACGATTGGGGAATACGACGCGACGACGGGGGCGGCGATCAATGCGACGCTGGTGAGCGGGTTGAACACTCCCACCGGCCTCGTGCTGGCGGGATCGAATCTCTATGTGGCGAATTACGGCAGCCACACGATTGGGGAATACGACGCGACAACGGGGGCGGTGATCAATCCGGCGCTGGTGAGCGTGACGACGGCGATCTTTGGTTTTGAGGTATCGGGCTCGAGTCTCTATGTGGCGGATTACGGCAACGGCACGATCGGACAATACAACGCGACGACGGGGGCGGTGATGAACGCGACGCTGGTGAGCGGGTTGAACTTGCCGGTGGACATCCTGGTGTCGGGATCGAGCCTCTATGTGGCGAATTACGGCAACGGCACGATTGGGCTATACGACGCGACGACGGGGGTGGCGATCAACGCGACGCTGGTGAGCGCGTTGAGCTCGCCCACGGGCCTCGCGGTGTTCGACACGAGCCTTTATGTGACGAATAACGTAAGCGGCACGATTGGGGAATACAGCGCGGATACGGGAGCGGTGATCAACGCGGCGCTGGTGAACTCAGTGAGCTCTCCTGCGGGCATCGTGGTATCGACGGTGCCGGAGCCGGGGGCATGGGGAATGATAAGCGCGATCGGGGCGACGTCGGTGGTGGTACTCACGCGGCGCCGAAAGCGGCAAGCGCAAGTAGTCTAGGACAACTTTTCATCGAGCCAGCGGGCGGGGGCGTCGCTCTGCTGTGCAGCAGAGGGGCTGGCGCCCGATTGAGTGTGGCCGCCGAGGAGCTGGCGGAGGCGGGTGGCGTTGGCGGCGGCCTGCTCGCGGGCGGCGGGTTTTTCGCATTCGCGGAGGCGGTCGGCGAGGACGTAGGGTTTGGCGGCGCCCTGGATAAACTCGGGCCACGCGGAATCGCCGAGAAGAAGGTTGGCAATGCCGAGGTAGGGGATGGTGACAACGCTGCGGCCCACGAAATAGGTGAAGGGATTGGCACGGTAAACGATGGCACCGGGGACACCAGCGAGGGCACACGCAAGGGACATGGTGCCGGAACTGGTGAGAACCATGCGACCGGACGCACCTTCGCTGACGGGTTTCAGGGTGACGTGCGGGGCGAGCTTGGGGCGGGCGGAGAGCTGGGCGGCGATGAGGGCGCGGACTTTTTCGGTGGGGTAGAGGGTGACGGCGGTGGCGGACGGGTTGATTTCGCGGTAGGCGGCGAAGCCCGCGAGCATGGCCGGGAAGATGCGCGAGACTGCGGCGGTGCGGCTGCCGGGGAGCAGGAGGATGGGGCCGCCGGGCGCGTAAGCAAGCGGGAGAATGTGGCCCGGGGTGACAAACGGATGGCCAACGAATTCGACGGGGAGGGAAGTGTCGGCATAGCAGGCGGACTCGAACGGGAAGATGACGGCGAGGGCGTCGAGCCACTTGGCCATGGCAAAGCGGCGGCGGCCTTTCCAGGCCCAGATTTGCGGGCCGATGTAGTAGAGCGTGGAAACCTGGCCGCCGCCTTTGCGGCTGAGGCCGGTGTCGAAGAGTTTTTCGGCAAGACGGAGGTTGAAGCCCGGGTAGTCCACGAAGAGCACGGCGCGCGGCTGATGGGTTTGAATCCACGCGACGGTCTGATTGAAGAGGGATTTGAAGAAGCCGTAGTTTTTCAGAACCTCGACGAGGCCGACGACAGCGTGGGCGGTGAGGTCAAACAGGAGGTGAGCCCCGGCGGCTTGCAGGGCGGGGCCGCCGAGGGCGGCGACACGGACGCCCGGGCGGCGGGCGCGAAGGGCAGCGACGAGGCGGGCGGCATGATCATCGCCGGAAGGCTCGCCGGCGATGACGAGGACATCCGGCGGAGGTTCACCCGCAGGCCAGGGCACCAAAATCGGAGGAGGGATGGCCACAACAATTTTCTAGAGACCGCTGGCGCGGATTTGGTCGGTGATGGTGAGCGCGATGGCGAGGGCGGCCCGGCCAAAGGTGAGGTCAATTTTAGGCGGCGTGCCGGTGCGGACGGATTCGACAAAGGCGGCAAGCTCGCGCTTGAGCGGTTCGGATTTTTGGACGGTAATGTCCTCGCGCTTGAGGCCGAGCATGCCCATGTGGATATAGTGACCGGTGCCCTGGTCGAAGTCCACGGACATGTAGCCGGCGCGCTGGAAGAGCCGCCATTCGCGCGCGCGTTTTTTGCTGAGGCGGGAGACGTTGAGGTCGGCGACGCAGCCGTCCTCGAAGACGAGGCGGGCGTTGGCGATGTCCATGTGCTTGGTGAGGACGGAGGAGCCGGCGGCGTCAATGCGTTTGACCGGGGCGCCGACGAGCTTGAGGGCGAGGCCGATGTCATGGATCATCAAGTCGAGGACGACGTCCACCTCCTTGACGCGCGGATTGACGTGGCCCTCGGTGGCATTGTCGGGGTCGTTGGGGTCGGGGATGAGGGGGGCGAGGCGCTCGGTGCGGATGAAGCGCGGTTTGCTGACGTTTTTCTCGAGGAAATCCATGACCGGATTGAAGTGCTCGATGTGGCCGACCTGGACCATGCGTTTGGCGGCCTGCGCGGCAGCGACAACTTTGTCGGCTTCCTCAAGGGAGGCGCAGAGCGGCTTTTCGATGAGCAAGTGACAGCCAGAGGCGAGCAGCGGGAGGGCGACGGCGCAGTGCAGGTTGGTGGGCACGGCAACGCTGACCAAGTCGCACGCCTGGCCGAGGGCCTCCAGGGAGGTGAAGGCCTGGCAGTGGCACTTTGCGGCGATCTCGGCGGCGCGGGCGGGGTTGGTGTCGTAAACGCCGGCGAGGGTGACGCCGGGGAGTTCGGTAAACACGCGGGCGTGGTGCTGGCCGAGGTAGCCGACGCCGGCGACGCCGGCACGGAGGGGGGCGGGTTCGGGCATGAGAAGAGGTATTTATCCACGAATGGCCACGAATTGCCACGAATAAAAAAGCGGCCAAAGACCGGAGTGAAGCGAGATATTTAGCGAGCGGGCAAAAAAACTCGTGCCAATTTGCGGGATTCGTAGATAACGGAAGGCGCGTGACGGCGATTCCCTTTAAGATTAGTGTGCTGGTGTTTCTGCGCGATGGCGCGGGTCGGCTGCTGCTAATCAAGCGCCGGAAGGCGCCGAACCTCGGGTGCTGGAGCCCAATCGGCGGGAAGCTGGAAATGGGGCGGGGGGAGTCACCCTTTGAATGTGCGGCACGGGAGACGAAGGAGGAGGTGGGGCTGGACGCGGAGCTAAAGGACTTTCATTTGTTCGGGTATGTGTCGGAAAAGAACTACGAAGGCGGCGGCCACTGGCTGATGTTTTTGTTCGACTGCCGGAAGACGGTGCCAGGGGTGCCGCCGACGGGGGATGAAGGGGAATTCGGACTGTTCACGCGGGCAGAAGTGGAGAAGCTGGAAGTGCCGCCGAGCGACCGGGTGCTGGTGTGGCCCTATTATGACAAGCACCGCGGGGGGTTTGTGGCGTTGCGGGCGGATTGCGCGCCGGGGCAGACGCTGGAAGTGGTGGAGGAACAGGTGATAGAATGATGGCGGGACACGGGCGCGCTTGACAGGCGCGGGAAGGCGGGGCGCAATGGGGGGGCATGGAGATTGTCATCCGCCATTCAAAATCGAGCCGGGGAAACCTGCTGCCGGAGGAGATGAACCTAGCGGAGACGTGCACGGGGACGCCGGCGCTGCTCAAGGTGATGGGCTTCGGGCCGGATGGGACTTTTCAATTTGAGACGAGGAACGTGGAGGAGGCGCTCAGCCGGATCGGGGAAAAGGAAATGCTGTGGATCCAGGTTATCGGCCCGAGCAACCTGGGGCAGATTCAGGAGTTCGGAAAGCGGCTGAACATCCACCCGCTGGCATTGAACGACATCGCGCGGTCGTGGGGGCGGTCGAAGATGGAGGACTTTGGGGAGCAGATTCTGGTGGTGGGCAAGACCACACTGCTGGACGTGCCGAAGGACAAATTAAACGTCGAGCAGGTGGAGATTTTGGCGGGGACGAACTACGTGGTGTCGTTCCAGGAGACGGATTACCCGTTGTTTGCGCCGGAGGAGAAACGGCTGCTGGAACCGCAGCGGGCGATCCGGCGAAGGGGGCCAGGGTATCTGCTCTACACGATGCTGGACACGCTGGTAGACCATTTGCTGGCGTCGCTGGACACGATTGAGGAGTGGATCACCGAGATGGAGGACGAAGTGCTGGTGCACAAGCGGCGGCTGGAACTGGAGGAGATTTACAAGCTGAAGCGGGTGGTGCTGGTGCTGGCGCGCATCGCCACGCCGATGCAGGAGCTGGCGAAGCGGCTGCAATCGCTGGACGGCGAGATCGTGCCGGATGTGCTGGATTTGTATTTCCGCGATTTGGCGGAGCATGCGACGCGGGCGGTGGAGCGGATCGCGAACGCGCGGCTGGTGCTGCAAAATTTGCAGGAGTATTTCCACATGGAAGGCGACCACCGGAACAATGACGTGATGCGGGTGCTGACAGTGGTGGCGACGATTTTCATCCCGCTCAGTTTTGTGGCGGGGGTTTACGGGATGAATTTCAACCCGGGCGCCAGCGACTGGAGCATGCCGGAGCTGGCAACGCCGTACGGATATCCGATTACCCTGGTTGGGATGTGCGTGTATGCGCTCATCCTGATGGTTTACTTCAAGCGGAAGGACTGGTTGTGAGGGGCGGCGAGTTTTTTCAGAGAAAGTCGCTCGTCAGATAATGGAAGCCGCGGAGACGCCAGAGGCGGGCTTCGGCGGGGTCGTTGACGGTCCAGACGGAGAGGATGGCGCCGACGGCACGGAGGGCGGCATAGTCCGCGTCGGGGAGAACCCAGGCGTGGTTTTGGCCAAGGCCGTCGAGGGATTTTGAGCGGATTTCGGAGAGGAGGCGGCTAAGGGTGCGGGGGGAAGGCTGGTCGTTGAGGAGGAGCAAGACACGCCAGGAAGGGCGGACCTTTTTGATTTTGCAGGCGAGGGCGTGGTGGAAGCTCATGACCACGACGCGGGTTGCGGGAAGGCCCTGCCGGGCGGGCGGGGCGAGCAATTTGTCCAACTGGGCGAGGAGGCCGCGGAATTCGTCGGATTTGAGTTCGATGAAGATTTCGCGATCGGCGGGAAGCAACGCCACGACCTCGTTAAGCGAAGGAATGCGCTCGCCGGAGAATTTCGGGTCTTTCCAGGAGCCGACCTCGATGGATTGCAACTGGGCGAAAGTGCAGGAGGCGGGGCGCAGGCATGGCTGGCCGGGGGCGACGCGGCGGGTGTCGGGGTCGTGAAGTGCGGCGAGGCGGCGGTCGCGCGTGAGGCGCACGTCCACCTCGATTCCAGCGGAGCCGGAGGCGAGGGCGAGGCGGAATGCGGCGAGGGTGTTTTCCGGGGCGCGGGCGGAGGAGCCGCGGTGGGCGATGATTTTCACCGTAGGGGGGTAGGCGTCAGGCTTTCGCGGGTTTGGGGGCTTCGGGGGGAAGGAGTTTGAGCAATTTGGCGCGAATGGCAGAGGGAAGCGATTGCGGACGCAGCGCACCGGTGGAGCGGGAGCGGAGGGCGTGGACGGAGGCGAGCTCGCCGGTGGCGGCCAGCTCGACGGGGCCGGAGCCGGAGACGCGCCAGATTTCGAAGCCATAGCGCACACAAGCGCCGCCGACGGAGAGAACGGAGAGGCGAGTCTCGACTTCGTCGCCAAAGCGCAAGGGAGCCTTGAACTGGGCGCAGGCGGCGGCGCGCGGCCAGCCACGTTCATTGCCCGCGTGAACGGCGACGACGGGAATGTTATTTTCGCGCAAGAAAGTGAGTTCGGCCACTTCCATCCAGAGGAAAAGATTGGAGAAATGGACAATGCCGGCTTGGTCGGTTTCGTGAAACTCGACGGCGCGACGGTGAACGAAAGCGGGCGGGGGGGAGGCCATGAGCGGGAGGGGCAGCCGCTGGTGTAAGAGAAACGGGGCGGGGAGGGAAGAGGGAAAAAGGGGGTATTAGTGGAAGATGGAGAAAAGGGGTCAGCCGACGGGGAGTTCCTCGCGCTCGTCTATGAGGTCCACCTGGTGGTCCCAAAGGCGGGCGTAGCGGCCACCAGCGGCGCGGAGGGAATCGTGGGTGCCTTCCTCAAGGATGTGGCCATGATGAAGGACGACGATGTGGTTCGCCTTGCGGACGGTGGAGAGGCGGTGGGCGATGACGAGGACGGTGCGCTCGCGCATGAGGTTGTCGAGCGCCTGCTGGATCTGGCGTTCGGTGATGGTGTCCACGCTGGCGGTGGCTTCGTCGAGGATGATGAACGGCGGGTTTTTAAGCAGAACGCGAGCGATGGTGAGCCGCTGTTTTTCGCCCTGGGAGAGGCGGATGCCTTTTTCGCCGATGTTGGTTTGGAGGCCGAGAGGGAGGGCGCGGACGAAGTCCCAGGAGGCGGCGCCTTCGAGGGCGGCGATCATGGCGGCTTCGGAAACGTCGGCGCGGACGAGGCGGAGGTTGTCGGCGACAGTGCCTTCGAAGAGGAACGGGTCCTGGGCGACGAAGCCGATTTTGGCGTGGAGCTCGGCGAGGTCGAGTTCGCGGACGTCGAGGCCGCCGAGGAGGACGCGCCCCGTGGTGACATCGTAGGCGCGCATGACGAGGTTGGCGACGGTGCTTTTGCCCGCGCCGGTGTGGCCCACGAGGGCGGTCACATGGCCGGCGGGGAGATCGAGCGAAAAGTTCTTCAGCACGGCGGGGCGGCCCGGGTAGGCGAAGGAGACGTGGTCGAAGCGCGCACCGAGCGGGCCGGGGGGAAGGGGCTTCGGATTGGGCGGGCTGGCGATTTCGACGGGGTGGTCGAGGATTTCGAAGACGCGGTCGCCGGAGGCGCGGCCCTGGGCGACCCATTGGTTGATTTGGTGGAGCTGGCCGATGGGCTCGTAAAGGAGGGCGACGTAGAGGCAGAAGGCGAGCAACTGGGGGAAGCCGTAAACGGTAGGCGTGGTCATGATCTGCCAGCCGCCGACGCCGACGACGAGGACGAGGCCGAGGCTGGTGAGGAAGGTGGTGCCGGGGCCGTAAACGGACCAGGAAAAGATGGCGCGCAGGCTGACGGCGCGGAGGGCCTGGGCCTTGTCCATGAAGCGGCGGCCTTCGTGGTCCTGAAGGCCGAAGGCCTGGATGAGGCGGTTGCCCTGGATGTCCTCGACGACGAGGCTGTTCAAGTCGCTGGAGGCCTCGCGGACGCCCTTCCATAAAAGACGGGAGTTGCGGGCGTGGATGACGCCCCAGATATAGAGGAATGGCAGGGGCGAGAGGGCGCAGAGGGCAAGGAGGGGGTTTTTCAGGTAGAGGACGAGGCCGATGCCGAAGAGGGTGATGATGGCGACGAGGCCCTGCTCGGTGCCGTCGAGCAGGACGCGTTCGACGTTGGCGACGTCGTCAATGACGCGGGAGGAGATTTCGCCGGACTTGCGCTGGTCGTAAAAGGACATGGGGAGGTCGAGGAGGCGGGCATGGACATCGCGGCGGAGGTCGAGGAGTACCTTTTGTTCGAGGGTGTTGTTGACGCGGATGCGGAAGCTGTTGAAGCCCTCGCGCACGGCGTAAAGGATGGTGATGAGGGCGATGCCCTCCCAGAGCTGGGTGGCCGAGCCTTTGGCCATGACGTTTTGGAGGATGTGCTGGATCTCGTTGGGGATGGCTACGAGGGCGGCGGTGGCGAGCACGGCAAAGAGCATCGTGAGCAGAAAGAGCCCGCGATAACGCAGGAAATACCGGGAGACCCGCCAGATGGTGCGCATAAGGGGGAACCTTAAAGGATGAAGGAGGAAGGGGGAAGGATGAAGAAGCGGAGGCGACTGACGGGGCCGAGGCTGACCGAGGGCGCGCAGCCTTAATTTTTGGCCGGCGTGGCCACCGGTGGAGGCGGGAGATATTTTTGTGCGTTGGGGAGTGGCGGGCTGGAACTTTTGGGCGGGGCCGATGTTATAATGGTCTGTCGCCCGGCGGATGACAGGCGAGGCCGGCCAACCCCCTAAAAAACCCTTTAACTTCGGGAATAATTAGCCAAGGTTGAGGTTCGACAAAACGCATGGATTCATCCATGCTCAACGGTTAGTCACCTTAATTTCCAGATACACGCATGAACGGAACCCTTACCCAGACTTTTCGGCGAGGGCCCCTTTGGGGGCTACTGGCCATGGCCATAGCGCAGGCCGCCGTGGCGGCGACGCCCCCGCTCAAGAGCACGGACGACATGATCCACGAGACGAAGTCGGTCGTGTATTGCCTGGAGTTGACGCATTACAACCAAAGGCCGCTGTCGGCCATAGACCAGCGGGAACTGCTGCGCTCCTACATTGGCGACTTGGATCCGCTGCATTTGTTTCTGCTGGAGAGCGACATCAAGGCGATGCAGGACCAATACGCGCCGACGCTGGCTTTTAACATCCGCGAGCTGGGCAATTTGGATCCGGCGTATGCGATTTTCGAAACGACGCTGGACCGGACCAAGGCGCGGGTGGACTGGATCAACAAGCGGCTGGACGGGAATTTTGACCTGACGGCGAACGAGACGTTCCAGCCGGACCGGACGGATTTGCCCTGGCCGGCCACGGCGGCGGATGCGGACAAGCTGTGGGACGAGGAGCTGCGGTTTGAGTTGATCAACGAACTGCTGGCGCAGGAGACGCACGACATCACCGTGGCCAACAATGCGAAAAAGAAGGCGGACGCCGCCCTGGCTGGCAAGACGACGACGGAGACGACGCCCGCGACGGCAGCGGCCACCGCGCCCGACACTGCGGCAAGTCCCGCGGCTCCGGCGACTTCCGCGAAGGCCAGCGCAGACAAGCCCAAGACGCCCGCGGAGAAGCTCGCGGAGGCGAAGGACACGATTCGCAAGCGATACAACAACTACCTCCATTCACTCAGTGAAACGGAAGCGGAGGAAGTGCAGGAGACCTTTTTGAACACGCTGACGCGGCAGTATGACCCGCATAGCAGCTTTTTCTCCGAACACCAACTGGAGGACTTCGACATCCAGATGCGCAATTCTCTGGTGGGTATTGGCGCGGAGTTACAGGACAAGGACGGCTTTTGCATCATCCATGAGTTGCTGCCCGCCGGTCCGGCGGAGAAGTCGGGCTTGGTGCATCCGGGGGACAAGATCATCGGGGTAGGGCAGGCCGATGGGGACATTGTGGACGTTGTCGGCGCGAAGTTGCGCAAGACGGTGAACATGATTCGCGGAGCGGCGGGCACGCCCGTGCGCCTGCTGATTGTGCCAGCGGACGACCCCGGAGGCAAAAAGACCGTGACGCTGACGCGAGCGGAAATCAAATTAACGACGAACCTGGCGAAGGCGGACATCATTGAAGTGCCCGCGGGCAACCAGACGGTGTCGGTGGGAGTGATTGACTTGCCGGCGTTTTATGGCAAAGGCGGGGGCGACGACAATTTCAGCACCACGGACGACGTGCGCGAGTTGATTGGCAAGCTGAAGGCCGCGGGCGTGCAGGGTCTGGTGATGGACCTGCGGCGGAACGGCGGCGGGTTTCTCAACGAGGCCATTGATCTGGCGGGGTTGTTCATCCCGGCCAACAGCCCGGTGCTGCAAGTGCGCAATTCACTGAAAAAGCTGGATGAGCTGGATGACAAGGACACGAAGATTGTGTGGGACGGCCCGTTGCTGCTGCTGGTGTCGAAGGAAAGCGCATCGGCGACGGAGATACTGACGGGGGCTTTGCAGGACTACCGGCGGGCGCTGGTGGTGGGCGACCATAACACGCACGGGAAGGGGACGGTGCAGGCGGTCTACCAGTTCGACAAATTTGATCCCGAGGAAAAAGGGGCGGCGAAAGTCACGGTGCAGAAATGGTATCTGCCGGACGGCAATTCCATCCAGTCGAAGGGCGTGGCGGCGGACATCGTGCTGCCCTCAACGATTGATTACCTGCCGATTGGCGAAGTGGACGAGAAGAACGCCATGCCGTGGGACAGCGTGCAGGCGCTGCCGCTGACGCTGCAGGGCGAAGGGCCGTGGCGCATGTCGCTGCTGGATGACAAGATGGTGGCGGATTTGCGGGACTTGAGCCAGTCGCGCCAGCAGAACCTGGATGAATTTGCGTTTTTGAAAGACCGCATTGCGTGGGAAAAGTCGCGGGAGGAGCAGAAGAGCTACTCGTTGGATTTTCAAACGCGGCTAACGCAGCGGAAGGGTGACATTTCGTTCCGCGACCAACTCAAGGACCGGGTGGAGACACTGGCCAAGAACAATTACAAGTCCACGGACGTGGAGTTGGAGGCGGCAAAAGCGCAGGATCAGGAGAAGGAAAAGAACAAGGTGGATGCGGCGAAGGCGCCGGTAACCGATCCGGATGCGACTGATCAAGCGGCCGACGATGCGGGGCCGCCGGTGATTTTTGACATTCAACTGCGCGAGGGCCTGCGGATCATGGCGGACTGGATTCGCCTAGAAAGCGACCGGCAGAAAACGGACGCAAATGCGACGAAACTGGCAGCAGCCAAGGACGTTACCACGACGGTGACGTCCCCCACGGCGTCGGCCAGCGCGACGGCGGTGCAACCGCTGCCGGGAGTGACCGCGCAACCGGCAGACGCGACGCGGTAAGCTGGCAGACAGCGGGCCGGGGAGTTGTCGAGTGCCGTTCGCGTTTCAGCCTACAAGAGCCAGGCGGCGAGGCTGAAATAACAGAGGAGGGTGAAGATATCCGTTAGCGCGAGGGTGACGGGACCGGCGGAGATTTTGGGGTCGAGACGGAAGGCGTGGAGCAGGGTGGGAACCGTCAGGCCGAAGAACCCGGCAGCACCCAGCGCGAAGACCAGGCTGGCGCCTATGCTGGTGGCGGCGTGGGCGTCACCCCGCCAGAGCCAGACAATGAGGCCAACCACGAGACCGCTAGCGACACCGAGCAGGAGGGCGGTGGCGGCTTCGCGGCGGAACCGGCGGACATACCAGGCGAAGGTGGGCGGCTGACGGCGCAGCGCCTGAATGGTGACGGTCATGGACTGGATGCTGACGCTTTCACCGAGGCCGAGCACCATGGTCAGAAAGAAGGTGAGGACGAGGCTGCCGGCGAGGGTGACGGCATACTCGCTGGCGAGCAGCGCGCAGAGGGAGCCGCTGGCGATGGTGGCCAGCAGCCAGGGAAAACGGAAGCGAAAGGCGGGCAGCGGGGCGGCGTCGCGCACAAGCGAAGCGCGCAGGCCGATGGTTTCAAACACGTCGTCGAGGTGGCGGCGCTCGGCGAGGTCCAACGCCTTTTCGGTGAAGAGGCCGACGTCCACGACGCCGAGGAGGCGCCGGGCTTCATCCACCACGGGGAACGCGAGGAACTTGTGGGCGACGAAGGCGTCGCAAGCCTCGCGCACAGTGGCGGTGCCGGGCAGGGCGATGACCTGGGTGAGCATCACTTCGGCCAGGGGCGCAGCGAGCGGGGCCGTGAGCAAGCGGCGCGTGGGCAGAACGCCCTGCAGGCAGCCGGATTCGTCCACGACGTAGAAGTAAACGATTTTTTCACCGAGGCCGCGCTGCCGGATGACGTCGAGGGCCTGTTGCACCGACAAGTCCCGGCGCAAGGTGGCGACATCGCGGCGCGCGACGGTGGCTAGCGGCTGGTCGTAGCGGTCTAGATCCGGCGGCATGGGACCGGATGATGGCAGAACCGGGCGGTGCCGCCAGCCTTTCGTTGGGCGAATTAGGAGCCGGGCGCGGCGGTGATCGGAATGGAGGCGCTTTGCAGACCGTCGGATTTGGCGGTGAGCGTGATGGCGCCCGACTGGCCGGGCTTGGCGCGGACGATAACAAGCGCGAGGCCGTTGAAGGCCTTGCTGTCCTGGGTTCCCTGCATGGGTGCGAGGCTGGTTTCGTCGCCATTGTCCACCGCGACAATTTCGCCGGGGCCGGAGATGTCGTAGTGGAGCGCGTTCATGGCGGTGGGGACGGTGAGGCCGTCTTTGTCCTTGATGGAGACGGTGACGTAAGAGAGGTCCAAGCCGTCGTCGGCAATGGTGTTGCGGTCGGCATCCAGGGCGACTTTGGCAGCGTCGCCGGTGGTTTTGACGGTGTCCTCGGCCCACTTCTGGCCGTTTTTGTAGGCGACGACATGGAGCTCGCCCGGCTGGTAAACGACGTCGTCCCAGCGGAGGCGGTATTCGTAGGGGCCTTTCTTTTTGCGGCCCAAGGATTGGCCGTTGAGGAAAAGTTCGGCCTCGTCGCCCGAGGTGTAAACATGGACGGGCGTGACTTGGCCGACGCGGTCTGGCCAATTCCAGTGAGGAAGGATGTGGGCCATCGGCAGGTCGGGGCGCCAGTGGGCCTGATAGAGATAGAAACGGTCTTTTTTGAAGCCGTCGAGGTCGAGGATGCCGAAGTAAGAACTGCGGGAGGTGTCGGGCAAGAATGGGGTTGCGCCCGGGGCGGGGGCGGCGGCGCCACGGCTTGGCCCACGGCCATTGTTGGTCGGCTCTCCGAGGTAGTCGAAGCCGGTCCAGACAAATTCGCCGGCGACAAATGGATTTTTTTCCTGAGCGGCAAACTCGGCATCAGGGGCATTGGCCCAGGAGGGGGCGTAGAGGTCATAAGAACTCATCAAGTGATTGGGGGCCGCGCCGCCGGATTTACTGTTTGTCACGGGGAACACATAAACGCCGCGGGCACTGATGGTGGAGGCGGTTTCGCTGCCAACGATGCACACCAAGGGATTATTTTGATGATAGGTGGCATAGTCCCGACTCACGGGCTTTTGCGGTTCGTAATTGAAGCCGAATACGTAATCCGCGGGGTCGAAGCCAGTGAAGCCGGCGTTGTTGTTGGCGGAGACCGTCATGCGGGTGGGGTCTTCAGCATGAACGGTGGTGATCAACTCCTGCAGAAGCTGGTTGCCCAGTTCACTGCCCTGATCGGGGATTTCATTGCCCACGCTGTAGAAGATGACGCTCGGGTGGTTGCGGTCGCGGCGGACTTCGGCGCGGATGTCGGCCGTATGCCAATCGGGCCAGAGCAGGTGGTAATCATTGCCGACCTTTTGACGATCCCAGCAGTCAAAGGACTCGTCCATCACGAGCATGCCGAGACGGTCGCACAGGTCGAGCAACTCGGGGGCGGGCATGTTGTGGCTGGTGCGGATGGCGTTGCAGCCCATTTCCTTGAGGAGCTGAATTTGGCGTTCGAGACCGCGTACGTTGACAATGCTGCCGAGCGGGCCGAGGTCGGCGTGATCGCAAACGCCGTTGAGCGGGACATGCTGGCCATTGAGGAGGAAGCCTTTGTCGGGGTCGAACTTGATGGTGCGGATGCCGAAGTTGGAGCGGACGGAATCCACGTCCTGGCCGTTTTGCTGGATGGTGCTGACGGCGGCGTAGAGATTGGGGTGCGACAAGTCCCACAATTGCGGGTTGGCGACCTTGAGATCGAGGGTGGCGGTTTTGATGGCCCCCGGGTCAATGGCCAGGGGAGCGGCGGTGGCGGACGCAAGGGAGGGGCCGGTGATGTTGCCCTGGGCATCGAGGGCGTAAATGTCGGTTTTGACGGTGGCGCTGGCGGCAGCGGCGCTTTCATTGCTTACATTCACCTTGAGGTTGACGATGGCCGCATCGGCAGAGATTTCGGGCGTGGTGACAAAGGCGCCGGAGTGGGTGACATGCACCGGGTTCATGGTTTCAAGCCAGACGTTGCGGTAGATGCCGCCGCCGGGATACCAGCGGGAGGAGTTGTTCGGATTGTCCAGCCGGATGGCGAGGACGTTGTCGGCGCCGGGTTTGAGGTATGGGGTGAGGTCCACCTGAAAGGAGGAATAGCCGTAGGGCCAGCCGCCGAGATAATGGCCGTTAAGCCAGAGGGAGGCATAGGACATGGCGCCGTCCACGTCGAGGAACACACGCTTGCCGGCGTCGCTGGCGGGAATGGTGAAGGTTTTACGATACCAGCCGATGCCGAAATACGGCAAACGACCAGTGGCGGCATTGAATCGAACATTAAAGGCCCCTTCCACACCCCAATCGTGCGGAAGATTCAACTGGCGCCAGGAGCTGTCATTGAAATCCGGTTTGGCGTAAGACACGTTTTCGCCCGGGGTGATGTTCGCGGTGGGCCGCACAACGTAGTCGGCAAAATTGGAATTAGCGAGTAGGGCGGCTTGCAGTTTATTATAGCTCAGGCTATCGCCGGCATCAGCGGGGTCGCCCTGGATAAAGCGCCAGCCGGTATTGAACGACACGCGCTGGCGTGAGGAGGCGTCGCTGGTGGTAGCTGCCCGCGCGGCGGGGAGGAGCAACGCAGCGGCGAAGAAGAATGGGGCCAGTAGACGTAGTCGTCGGATAGCAGGGACGGAAGAATGCAGGGAAGTCATGGCGATGGAGATGGGGTGAATGGGGTGGCAGGGAACCGGCTAAAGGTTTTATGGCGCAGGCTTCAATCCTGGATTTTGGAGTGGGGGGGTGTTCCAATTTAAAACGAAGAGGGAGACGGATTGGCGGGGCAACGTGAATTGGAGGGACGTGGAATTGCCGGTGAGCGAGAAGGTGGAGGGCGGGCTAAACTGCTGCAGCTGGCCGGCTTTCTCGAGTTGGGCGTATTGCTCGGGTGTGGGATTTTCCGGCGAGCCCATGTTTTTCCAAGCGGTGAAGGAATTGCTATGCGTATCGTCAATGCGGTATTCAGTTAGCGTGGCCTGGGTGAAACCGGCGGGCAGGCCGGTGAGATTGAGGGTAACGTTGGCGGCGGGGCCGGGGACGTCGTCGTCGTGATAATGCCAGGCCAGGACGCAGAGTTTGCCGGGAGCGAGGGTGGCGAGGGCCGAGACATCCGGCGCGCCGCGGACGCCGGAACGCATGATTGAGTCAACGCTCAACCCGGCGGTGCTGTTAACGGCAAGCCGCTGGCCGTCGAGCTTGGTATACATGCGGAAGAGGTCGAGGATGGGGAGGTCGATGCCGTTGGTGGCCAGGACACGCTGGCCGAAGAAATAGGATTCGTTCTCGAACTCGAAGGCCCAGGTCAGCGCGCCCTCGATGTTTACGCCGAGGCGGTCGGCGAGCTCGAATTCGCGGGCGATGCAGGCGGCGGTATAGGAGGGATAGATGGTGCCGGCGCGGTAGGCGCGGAGAGCGTCGCTGGTGCAGGCGGCACAGCCATCGGGGTCGGACTCGCCGATGACAATGGGAAGGGGTTTGGTTTGTGGATAGGAAGCGGCGATGGTGAAGCCGCGGTTGATGGTGTTGAGCTGGCCGCCGAGCCCCATGCGCAGATGGCCCTGATACATGTTGGGCGTGGTGCCTTTGGCGTGGAAGGAGAAGAAGTCGAGAGGGGCGCCGGTTTGGCCGGTGGCGGAGTTGTTGCCCGTCAGGCAATGCTGGATGAAATTGCGGGACCACTGGCCGCCATCGCTGGCCGTGTCGGCACCGCCGATTTTGGCGTTGGGAATGGCACGGCGCACGGCGGCGGCGGAATAAT
>CAZDAQ010000049.1:0-17251 GCA_964503425.1 uncultured Opitutales bacterium | reverse complement strand
ACCCACGCCGCCTTCCCCTCAAACAACCAGTCTGTCGCCTTAAACCGCTCCGCCACCGCCGCCGCGCTACGGCTCTCCAATTTTTCCCAGGCCCTCGCATAAGCCGCCGACCCCTTCACCGGTCTGCCGTCGCCTAGAAATAAAATCGCGGCTTCCCCCCGCCAGCGAATCGCCGCCCGGTGCAGCGGATCCACGTTCTCCGGCCCGTCGTGCACCACCAGCAACGGCGCTTCCAGCGACTCCAGCCAGGTCCGCAAAACTTTGCTCGTCGGCAGCGGCCCGATTTGGATCACCGCCTCCGGCTCCAGTTGCTTTCGCGCCTTCTCCGACCGCAAAACCAGGTCGTAATGCGCCATTACCGGCGCCGCCAAGCCGCCCACCCGTCGCAGCGGGCTGAGCGCGTCCGCCAGCACCGGCCACCCGCGCTCCTTCAGCCACCGCAACAGTGCGCGTTGCCGCTTCTCTTTTCCCGGGTTCTCCGGCCCGGCAATTACCACCCCCCGCTTCGCCGCAAATATCCTCCGCGTTTCCTCGCTCACTGAAAAACTCAGGTTACAGTCCCCGCGTTTCCCGTTTTCCGGCTCGCCCACCAGCTTCGCGAGCACCTTCGCTTCCGGCGCCCTAAACCCTTCCTGCGCCACCGGCGCCAGCGGCTCTCGAAACGGAAAATTCAAATGCACCGGCCCCGCCCACGGCTGCACCGTCCGCTCCCACGCCTGCACCAGCGTCTGCCGCAAATACCGCAACATCTCCACCCGGCTCTCGGGCAGCGCCAGCTCATGCTGCCATCGCACAAAACTCCCGTAAATTTTCACCTGGTCAATCGCCTGCCCCGCATGGCAGTCCCGCAGCTCCGGCGGCCGGTCCGCCGTCAGCACGAGCAGCGGCACCGCGCTCTGGCTCGCCTCGATGATCGCCGGGAAAAAATTCGCCGCCGCCGTCCCCGACGTGCACACCAGCGCCACCGGCAACCCCGACGCCTTTGCCAGCCCCAGCGCGTAAAATCCCGCCGACCGCTCGTCCAGCACCGGTATCGCCTCAATCCCTTTCTCCCGCGTCAGCCCCCACACCAACGGCGCCGAGCGCGACCCCGGCGCAATCACCACCTGCTTCAGCCCCAGCCGCGCCAGCGTCCCGGCCACGACCTCGCCCCACAGGCAATTCACATTCGGGATCGCATTCTTCGCGGGCATGGCAAATGGGGGTGAACCGTAATCAGGAACAATTTTCACCGGATTACCGCAGCGTGTCGAGCAACGCCTTCAGCTTCAAATCCGTCTCCGCCTTCTCCTCCGCCGGGTCCGAGCCTTCGACAATCCCCGCCCCCGCATACAGCCGCGCCCGCGCTCCGTCCATCAGCGCCGAGCGTATGGCCACGACAAACTCCCCGTCCCCCGCGTGGTCGAACCATCCCACTGCCCCGGCATACAGCCCCCGGTCAAACCGCTCCAGCCGCGCGATGTCCGCCCGCGCCGCCTCCCGTGGCTGCCCGCCCACCGCCGGCGTCGGGTGCAGCGCCGCCACCACCTCCAGCAAATGCATTCCCGCCGGCAGCTTCGCACTCACGGGCGACCACAAATGCTGCACGTTCGACAGCGCCAGCAACCGTGGCGACTCCGCCACCGCCGGCTCCAGCCCCAGCCCTTGCAGCCGCCGCACGATGGATTCCACCACCACCCGGTGCTCCCGCAAATCCTTGTCATGCCCCAGCAGCGCCCGCCCCAGTCGCGCGTCCTCCGGCGCCGTCCGCCCGCGCGGAGCCGACCCCGCCAGCGCTTCCGTTTGCAGCGCCCGGCCCTCCACCCGCGCCAGCCGCTCCGGCGTCACCCCGATGAAGCTCTGCCCCCGCCCGTTCGCCAGCGAAAACCCGTGGCACGCCGGAAAATGCTCCCGCAGCCGGTGCAGCGTCTCCAGCGGCGCAAACGGCGTCTTCCTCACCAAATCAAACGCCCTCGCCAGCACCACCTTGCGATAAACCCCCGCGCGAATCCGCCCCAGCGCATCCGCCACCGCCGCCTCAAACCACCCCTCGCCACCCGTCTCCGTCACGCTGAACGGTTCTTCCGCTGACACCGCTTCTCCTTCGCCAGGAAACGCCGTCACTTCATACGGAAACGCCGAAAACTTCGCGTGCGCCGCCAGCACCCGCGCCGCCAGCGCCGCCGGGTCCGCCTCCGGCATCACGCGCACATTCGCCACCGCCACATACCGTCCTCCGCTCGCCGCCACCTGCCAGCGCGGCAAAAACACCGTCGCCGGCGCGAACGCCGCCGCCTCCCCAGCCTCGTCCGCAAACGCAAACCCGGCGAAAAACTGCGGCCCCGCCCGCGGCGTCCCCAAGTCGCCAATCGCAATCACCCGCGTCAGCGCCTCGTCCGCCCACGCCCGCGCCCGCGCAAACCGCTCCGGCCCGGCAAACGTCGCCGACTCCAGAGCCTCCGCCCCGGCCACCGCCTCCCCCGCGGCCGGCTTCTCCAAATAAAAATGCAGCTCCCCCGGCTCGTAAATGGACTGCAATACCGCCAGCGGGTCAATATGCCGCACCTCCAGCGAAATGCTTCCGATGCGCGGCTTCCCGT
Source organism: uncultured Opitutales bacterium (assembly GCA_964503425.1). GTDB lineage: Bacteria > Verrucomicrobiota > Verrucomicrobiia > Opitutales > JABDGR01 > CAZDAQ01. The sequence goes on along the minus strand of CAZDAQ010000049.1, from coordinate 14,672 downwards.
CCCGCCGCGCCTCGTCGCGGCAAAACGCCAGAAACCCCGCCAATGCAGCAGGATCTGTTCGGGGAAAACGCTCTTCCGGCACGCGCAACATGGCCGCCTACGCCTTCGCCTCCGCTTTTTCCGCGGGTTCAATTTTGGGAAACAAAATCTCCTTCTCCCCCAGCGCCGCACCCGCCAGCCGATTGCCCCACGTCAGATTCCCCTCCCAAAGTTCCACCGGCTTTTGCCCGAGCAGCCCCAGCACCCGCACCGAAATCACCGGCATAAACGGCGCATACGCCACCGCCGCCAGCCGCACACCTTCCGCCAAATACGCCAGCGATGTCGTCACCCGCGCCTGGTCCGTCGGGTCCGCCGATTTCACCAGCTTCCACGGCGAGCGCACGTCCAGGTAGCGGTTGATCGCCTTCACGAACCCATTGATCCGCTCAATGACCACGTGAAACTGAAAATCCTCGCACAACGGCCCGATCTCCGGCGCCAGCTTCTCCCACTCCGCGCGCAGCGTCCGCTCCGGCTCCTCGTCAATCGTTGCCACCGGCACCTTTCCGCCGCTGTATCGCGCGCCCATGTTCAACAGCCGCGCCACCGAGTTCCCAAAATCATTCGCCAGCTCGCTGTTGTAGCGGGCCGTAAACAGCTCGGGCGAAAACTCGCTGTCCTGCCCCGCCGCCATTTCCCGCAGCAGGAAATAGCGGAACGCGTCCGGCCCGTGCGTGGCGATGAAATCCAGCGGACTCGCCACCTTCAATCCCGCCGCCTTCGCCTTCTCGATGTCGCTTTTCGACTCTTTCTTGCCCCCGCTCAGCCAAAAACCGTGCACGAGTAGCCGCTTCGGTTGCGCCACCCCCGCTGCCTTTAGCATAATTGGCCAGTAAACCGCGTGCGGCGGCACGAGGATGTCCTTCCCAATCACGTGCAAATCCGCCGGCCACTTTTTCTCAAACTCCGCCGTCCCGTACCCCACCGCCGAAATGTAATTCACCAGCGCGTCAAACCACACATACGTCACATACTTCTCGTCAAATGGCAGCGGTATCCCCCACGCCAGCCGGTCAATCGGCCGCGAAATGCACAGGTCGTTCAGCGGCTCCTTTAGAAATTCTACCACCTGCTTCTGCCGGAACGCCGGGAAAATCCAGTGCGGATTCGCCTGCAAAAACTCCTTCAGCCACTCCTGGTGCCGCGCCAGCTTGAAAAAATAGTTCGGCTCCACCACCTCCACCACCTCGCCGTAAAACTCCGGCCACTTCCCCTCCACCTTGTCCTTCTCCTGCAAAAACTGCTCCTGCCGCGCGCTGTAATACCCGCGGTATTCCCCGAGATAAATGTCCCCCTGGTCAAAAAGCTTTTGCAGCACCGCCCGCACCACGTTCTTGTGCCGCGGTTCGGTCGTGCGAATGTAATCATCATTCGCAATCCCCAGCGTCCGCAGCAGCGCCTGAAATTCCGCCGCCACCACGTCGCAAATCGCCTGCGGCTCCAGCCCGCGCGCCTTGGCCGAGATCTGCACCTTCTGCCCGTGCTCGTCCAACCCCGTCAAAAAATGCACCGGCTCGCCCCGCAGCCGCCGGATGCGTGCAATCACGTCCGCCAGCACCTTCTCGTAGGCGTGGCCCAGGTGCGGCGAACCATTCGCATAGTCTATCGCCGTGGTGATGTAAAAGGGCTTCATGGCCGAATGCGCAAACCGCCCGCCGCCGTAGGCGTGGACGGAAACGAATAACAAAGCGCAAACCCCCACCGCCCGCAAGCCCACTTGCGCGGCCCACCCCTAAAAACAGGTTGGCCCGGGGTGCAAAACACCCCGGGCCAACGAACGGTCGCGCCTGCGCGCTACCGGAAATTAGCTCGCTTCGACCGCTGCTTCGACGTGCGCCTCGAGCGCCTCGCCGCCCAGCGTCGTGATCTTCAGGCGCCGGTATTGCGGCAGGCCCGTGCCTGCCGGAATGAGGTGCCCCATGATCACATTCTCCTTGAAGCCCGTCAGGTGGTCCTGCTTGCCCAGTGTCGCCGCATCCGTCAGGACGCGCGTCGTCTCCTGGAACGAGGCCGCCGAGATGAACGACTCCGTCTCCAGCGAGGCCTTCGTGATGCCCAGCAGGATCGGCTCGCCTTCCGCCGGCTTGCCGCCCGCTTCGACGATCTTCTCGTTCGACGTCATGAACTGGTGGCGGTCCACCTGCTCACCCCAGAAGTATTCGCTGTCGCCCGGATCCGTCACCCGGATCTTGCGCAGCATCCGCGCGATGATGATCTCGATGTGCTTGTCGTTGATCGTCACGCCCTGCACGCGGTAAACTTTTTGGATCTCCGCCAGCAGGTATTCCTGCACGGCGCTCGGCCCCAGGATTTCCAGGATCTCGTGCGGATCGGCCGGGCCTTCGGTGAGGTGCTGCCCTTTCTTCACCACGTCGCCCGGGTGCACGATGATGTGCTTGCCGTGCGGAATCAGGTGCTCCTCCTGGTTGCCCGTGCCCTCGTCCGTGATCAGCAACTTGCGCTTCCCGCGCAAAATGCCCGGGAACGACACCGTGCCGTCAATCTTCGCCATTTCCGCGGCGTCCTTCGGCCGGCGCGCTTCAAACAGGTCCGACACCCGCGGCAACCCGCCCGTGATGTCCTGCGTCTTGGAAACGCCGCGCGGCGTCTTCGCCAGCAAACCGCCGGGCTGGATCACATCGCCGTCATTCACGACGATCTGCGCCGCCACCGGGATCGCGTGCGTCGCGATCACCTTGCCGTGCGCGTCCTTGATCTCGATCTGCGGGCTCAGGTCTTCCTTGTGCTCGATGACCACTGCGCCCGTCCGGCCCGATGCCTCGTCCAGCTCGCGCTTGACGGTCACGCCCGGGATCATGTCCTTGAACGCGATCGCCCCGGCCTTCTCGGCCAGAATCGGAATGTTGTGCGGGTCCCAGCGGGCGAGAATGTCGCCCTTCTCAATCTCCTGGTTGTCGTTGCAGAATAGCACCGAGCCCGCGACCATGTTGTATTCCTCGATCTCGCGCTCCTGGTCGTCCACGATCACCACCATGCCCGTCTTGTTCAAAACAATGTTCGCGCCCTCGGCCGTCTTCACCAGGCGCAGCCCGCGGTAGCGGACGTGCCCGCCCACGCGCACCTTGATCTCCGGCGTCTTCAGCACCTGGCTCGCAATGCCGCCGATGTGGAACGTCCGCATCGTCAGCTGCGTGCCGGGTTCGCCGATGGACTGCGCGGCAATAATGCCGACCGCCGAGCCCGCTTCCACGGACCGCGACGTTGCCGGGTCAATCCCGTAAGCCTTCGCCGGAATGAAATTCTGCCGCATGTGCGTCAGCGGCGACATCACCTTCACCCGGTCAATGCCCGAGTCCACGATCTGCCGCGCCACCGGCTCGCTGATCGGCTCTCCAGCCTCCACCAGCAGTGACGAGGGATTCAGCGGGTTGCGAATGTCGTCGCTCGAGTAGCGCCCGATGATGCGGTCCACCAAGGGCACGATTTCCTCGTCGCCTTCGAAAATCGGCTGCTTCCACACGCCGTCGCGGTTGCCGTCGTCCGGCGCCGTGATGATCACGTCCATCGCCACGTCGCACAGCTTGCGCGTCAGGTAGCCCGCGTCCGCCGTCTTCAGCGCCGTGTCCGCCAGCCCCTTGCGCGCGCCGTGCGTCGAAATGAAGTATTCCAGCACCGACAGGCCCTCGCGGAACGAGGACAGAATCGGCCGCTCGATGATGTCGCCCGAGGGCTTCGCCATCAAACCGCGCGGGCCGCACAGCTGCCGCACCTGCGCCTTCGAGCCGCGCGCGCCCGAGTCCATCATCACGTAAATCGGGTTCACGCCGTCTTTGCCGCCGTTTTCCTTCAGCACGTTGAAGATGTGCTTGCCGATCTCGTCCGTCGCCGCCGTCCACACTTCGATGATCTTGTTGTGGCGCTCGCCCTCCGAGATGATGGCCTTCTGGTATTGCCCCTCGATCTCGTCAATGCGCGCGCGCGCCTTCTTGATCACTTCCGGCTTTTCCGGGGGCACGATCATGTCCACGATGCCGATGGAAATCCCCGCCTTCGTCGCCGTCTGGAATCCGAGCTCCTTCAGCCGGTCCAGCGTCTCAATCGTCTTTTCCTTCCCCGTCGCCTTGTAGGTGTTCAGGATCAAGTCGCCCAGCTTCGCCTTCACGCACGGCTGGTTGAAAAAGCCCAGCTCCTTCGGCCACAGCGTGCTGAAAATGATCCGCCCTACTGTCGTGGTCAGGATCTTCTTGTCCTTGTTCCCGTAGAGGCTCGCGACCCCGTAGTCCGGGTTCACGTAGCGCACCCAGGTGTGCTTGTTCAACGCCCCGTCGGCTTCGGCAAACAGCACGTCCGTCACGTTCGAGAACAACTGCAGGCGCTTCTGCTTGTCCGCGGACTGCCGCGGCTCCAGCGTCAGGTAATACGACCCCAGCACGATGTCCTGCGACGGCGTCAAAATCGGCTTGCCGCTCGACGGCGAGAAAATGTTGTGCACCGACATCATCAGCAGCTTGCACTCCATCACCGCCTCGATGGACAGCGGCACGTGCACCGCCATCTGGTCCCCGTCAAAGTCCGCGTTGTAGGCCGTGCACACCAGCGGGTGCACGCGAATCGCGTCGCCCTCGATCAGCACCGGCTCAAATGCCTGGATGGACAAACGGTGCAGCGTCGGCGCGCGGTTCAGCAGCACCGGGTGCCCCTTGGTCACTTCCTCCAGAATGTCCCACACTTCCGGCGAACGCTTCTCAATCATCTTGCGCGCCCCGCGCACCGTGTGCACGAAGCCCAGCTCCTTCAGGCGGCGGATGATGAACGGCTCGAACAGCGTCAGCGCCATCTTCTTCGGCAACCCGCACTGGTGCAGCTTCAGCTCCGGCCCGATCACGATCACCGAGCGGCCCGAGTAGTCCACGCGCTTGCCCAGCAAATTCTGGCGGAAACGCCCCTGCTTGCCCTTCAGCATGTCGCTCAGCGACTTCAGCGGCCGGTTCCCCGCGCCGGTCACCGCGCGGCCATGGCGCCCGTTGTCAAACAGCGCGTCCACCGCCTCCTGCAACATGCGCTTTTCGTTGTGGATGATCACCTCCGGCGTCTTCAATTGCAGCAGGTTCTTCAACCGGTTGTTCCGGTTGATCACGCGGCGGTATAAATCGTTCAGGTCCGACGTCGCGAAGCGTCCGCCCTCGAGCGGCACCAGCGGGCGCAGGTCCGGCGGGATCACCGGCACCGCATCCAGCACCATCCACTCGGGCCGCGTCTTCGACGAAATAAAGCCCTGTACCACCTTCAGGCGCTTCGCCACCTTCTTCTTGATCTGCTTCGAGCGCGTGCCGTGCATCTGCTCCTGCAGCTCGCCCACCAGCGGCTCGAGTTCCATCTTGCTCAGCACGTCGCGCAGCGCCTCCGCGCCCATCTTGGCCACAAACGCGTCCTCGCCGTGCTCGTCAATCGCCTGCAAATACTCCTGCTCCGTCAGCAGTTGCTTCGGCTCCAGCGGCGTCTTGCCCGGGTCCACCACCAGGTAGTTTTCGTAATAAATCACCCGCTCCAAATTCCGCGCCGTCATGTCCAGCATCAAACCCAGCCGGCTCGGCATGCTCTTCAAAAACCAAATGTGCGACACCGGCACCGCCAGCTCGATGTGCCCCATGCGCTCACGCCGCACCCGCGCCACCGTCACTTCGACGCCGCAGCGGTCGCACACCACGCCCTTGAACTTGATGCGCTTGTATTTCCCGCACGCGCACTCGTAATCCCGCACCGGCCCGAAAATGCGCTGGCAAAACAGGCCCCCCGGCTCCGGCTTGAACGTCCGGTAGTTGATCGTCTCCGGATTCTTCACCTCGCCCCGCGACCACGAACGGATCACGTCCGGCGCGGCAATGGTGATGGTCACGGTGTCGAATGCCTGCTCCTTCTCTCCCCCGAGAACTTCTCGGGCTTCGGCGGCGGTGTGGGCGGGTGCGCGGGTCTCGGTGGTCGTCATGGCGAAAACTTTCGTTGGCGGATAAATGGTCGGTGGAAGGGAAAACAACAGTGGTCTGGCAACGCTCTACAGCGCCGAAAGGGTCACCGGCTTGAAGCCCAGCGCATCCTCCGAACCCAGACGCACGTCCAGGCACAGGCTCTGCATTTCCTTGATCAACACGTTGAAGGACTGCGGCGTCCCCGCGGAGAGCGAGTTGTCGCCCTTCACGAGTTGCTCGTAAATCCGCGTGCGGCCCTGCACGTCGTCGGACTTGACGGTCAGCAGTTCCTGCAGCGTGTAAGCCGCCCCGTAGGCCTCGAGCGCCCAGACTTCCATTTCGCCGAAACGCTGGCCGCCATACTGCGCCTTGCCGCCCAGCGGCTGCTGCGTGATCAGGCTGTATGGCCCCACCGCGCGGGCGTGGATCTTGTCCGCCACCAGGTGGTTCAGCTTCATCATGTAAATGTAGCCCACCACCACGTCCTGGTCGAAGGTCTCGCCCGTCCGTCCGTCGTAAAGCCGCGTCTTGCCCGTCTCCGGCAGCTTCGCGTCCTTCAGATACTGGCGGATCTGCTTCTCCGAAATGCCGTCAAACACCGGCGTGTAAACGCGCAGGCCCAGCTTCTTGCACGCCCAGGCCAGATGCGTCTCCAAAACCTGTCCCACGTTCATGCGCGAAGGCACGCCCAGCGGGTTCAGCACGATCTCAATCGGCGTCCCGTCCGGCAGGAACGGCATGTCTTCCTCGGGCACGATCTTCGCGACCACGCCCTTGTTGCCGTGCCGGCCCGCCATCTTGTCGCCCACCTGCACCTTGCGCTTCGTCGCGATGTAAACCTTCACGTTCTTCACCACGCCCGAGTCCACCGAGTCGCCGCTCTCCACGCCGTCCACCTTGCGCTGCCGCTCCAGGTCCAGGTCGTCAAACTTGCGCTGGTAGTTGTCCACGATCTCCATGATCTTGATCTTCACCGGCGAGGGCTCGATCTGGATCGAGCGCGACACGCTCGCCAACCGGCGCAGCAAGGTCTTCGTGATCTTGCGGTTCGCCGGGATGATCACTTCCTTCGTCTCCGCGTTCAACACGTCCAGCGGGATCTTCTCCCCCAGCAAAATGTTCGACAACGCCTCCGTGAGGTCCTCGCGCAGCTTGTCCGCCTGTCCGCGGTATTCCTCGTTGATCTTCTTGATCTGCCGGCGCCGGTCCGAGGGCGAGAGCTTCTCCCGCTCCTGGTCCACCCGCGAGGACAGCTTCACGTCCATGATGATCCCCGCCACGCCCGACGGCACCACCAGCGAGGTGTCCTTCACGTCCGCGGCCTTCTCGCCGAAGATCGCGCGCAGGAGCTTTTCCTCCGGCGCCAGTTCGGTTTCGCTCTTCGGCGTGATCTTCCCCACCAGAATGTCGCCCTGCTTCACCTCCGCGCCCACGCGGATGACGCCGTCGCGGTCGAGGTTCTTCAGCGCTTCCTCGCCCACGTTCGGGATGTCCCGCGTGATTTCTTCCGGCCCGAGCTTCGTGTCCCGCGCCGCCACTTCGTATTCCTCGATGTGAATCGAGGTCAGCACGTCGTCGCGCAGCAGCTTCTCGGACAGCAGAATCGCGTCCTCAAAGTTATAGCCGTTCCACGGCATGAACGCCACCAGCAGGTTGCGCCCCAGGGCGAGTTCGCCCTGGTCGGTCCCCGCTCCGTCGGCGATCACTTGCCCTTCCTTGATCTTCTGGCCCTTCTTCACAATCGGCCGCTGGTTAAAGCACGTCGCCGCGTTCGACCGCATGAACTTCCGCAGCGGATAAACATACAAATCCTTCTTCGGGTCCGTCCGCGTGTCCTTGTCGAAGCGGGCCGGCATCTTGCCGTCCTCCGTCGTCACGATGCGTGTCGCCTCCACCAGGGCCACGATGCCCGGGCCTTCGGCCACCACCACCGTCTTCGAGTCCCGCGCCACGCGGTCCTCAATCCCCGTGCCCACAAACGCCGCCTCGGTCTCCAACAACGGCACGCCTTGGCGCTGCATGTTCGAGCCCATCAACGCGCGGTTCGCGTCGTCGTGCTCCAGGAACGGAATCAGCCCCGCCGCCACCGACACCAGCTGCTTCGGCGACACGTCCATGTAATCCACCTGCGAGGGATCGGCTTCAAAAACCTCGTCCCGCTTGCGCACCGTCGCGCGGCCTTGCAGCTTGCCGTTCTTGTCCACTTCCGAGTTCGCCTGCGCGATCGTGTGGTTCTCTTCCTGGTCCGCGGTCAAATACTCCACCTTGTCCGTCACGCGCCCATGGTCCACCCGGCGGTAAGGCGTCTCGATGAAGCCAAACTCGTTGATCCGCGCAAATGTGGACAGCGAATTGATCAGCCCGATGTTCGGGCCTTCCGGCGTCTCAATCGGGCAGATGCGCCCGTAGTGCGAGGGATGCACGTCGCGCACCTCAAACCCCGCGCGCTCGCGGTTCAACCCGCCCGGCCCGAGGGCCGACAACCGCCGCTTGTGCGTCAACTCCGCCAGCGGATTGATCTGGTCCATGAACTGGCTCAACTGGCTGCGTGCGTAAAAATCGCGGATCACCGTGCTCAACGCCTTCGGGTTGATCAGCTTCTGCGGCGTGATCGAATCCACGCTCTGGTCATACAGCGTCATCCGTTCCTTCACCAGGCGCTCCGTGCGCGCCAAACCGATGCGGCACTGGTTCGCCAGCAATTCCCCCACTGTGCGCACGCGGCGCGAGCCCAGGTGGTCAATGTCGTCAATCACCCCTTCGCCACCCTTCAGGCGGCACAAATACTTCGTCGCCTCGACCACGTCCTCGTAGCCGATTGTCCGCTGCTCCAGATCGGTGTTCAAACCGAGCTTCTGGTTCATCTTGTAACGGCCCACGCGGCCCAAATCATAACGCTTCGGGTCCTGGAACAGCCGCTTCAGCAGGCTCTTCGCATTCGCCGCGGTCGGCGGTTCACCGGGACGCAGGCGCTTGTAAATGTCCTTCAAGGCCTCTTCCTCATTGCGCGTCGGGTCCTTCTTCAACGAGCGAATGATCGCCCCGTCGTCCACCGCCGTGTCAATGACTTTGACTTCCTGAATCTCCGCCTTCTCGAACCCGCGGATGATCGTCTTCGTCAACGGCTCAAATGCGCGCGCCAGTACAATCCCGCGCTCCGCGTCCACAATGTCCTCCACCAGCACCAGCTTCGACACGTCGTCCAGCTGCAGCGCCTTTTTGACCTTCATGTCCTCCAGCTTGTAAAACAGGTTCAGAATGTCCAAATCCGAGCTGAAACCCAGCGACCGCAGCAGCGTCGTGATCAGGAACTTCCGCCGCCGGCGTCGGCGGTCGAAATACACATACAGCAAATCGTTCTGGTCGAACTGCACTTCCAGCCACGTCCCGCGGTCGGGAATGATCCGGAACGAATACAGCGTCTTCCCGCTCGTGTGCGGCGTCGCCTCAAAGCAAATCCCCGGCGAACGGTGCAGTTGCGACACCACCACGCGCTCCGCCCCGTTGATTACGAACGAACCCCGGTCCGTGATCATCGGCAGCTCGCCCATGTAAATCTCCTCGTCCGTGGACACGTCTTCCTGCCGCAGGCGCAGTTTCACATACAGCGAAATCGAATACGTGATCCCCTCGCGGATGCACTCCACCTCGGTGTTCTTCGGCCCCACCAGGCTGTAATGCACATACTCCAGCGTCGCCCGCCCGTCGTAGCTCTCGATCGGGAACACCTCGCGGAACACCGCCTCCAAGCCAATCGGCTTGCGCTGCGACGGCGGCACGTCCTTCTGCAGGAACTCGAGGAACGAGTTCGTCTGGTTCTCGATCAGGTTGGGCGGGTCAATGACTTCCCGCAGTTTGCCGAAGTTGATGCGCTCGATTACGGACATGGTCAGGCCTGGTTGAGGAGGAGAACGATGGTGGACTAAAAAAGGGTCGGCAATGCAGCCTCGGCATGAAACACGTTCGGCAAAGCCCCCTTCAGGAGGCCCCGCCCACGCGCTTTACGCCGCGGCCGGAAAAAAAGAACAGGTGAAATCCGCGGTCGTCCCGCGGATCTCGCAAACAAACACGACCTGACGGCCCCGGCTGTATGCCAGGGCCGTCGGGCCGCGGTGGAAAATCATGCGCAATGTGCTCAGGATCGGGCAAAGGGTGCTAAGGGTTACTTGATCTCGACCTTGGCGCCGGCCGCTTCGAGCTTCTTCTTGAAGTCCTCCGACTCGGCCTTCGACACGCCTTCCTTCAGCGTCTTCGGCGCCGCTTCGGTCAGGTCCTTGGCTTCTTTCAAGCCCAGGCCCGTGATCGCGCGGACTTCCTTGATGACGCCGATCTTGTTCGCCCCGGCATCCTTCAGGATGACGGTGAACTCGGTCTTCTCCTCCGCGGCGGCGGCGGGAGCGGCGGCGCTGGCGGCGGGAGCCGCGGCCACGGCGACGGGAGCGGCGGCGCTCACGCCCCACTTGGTTTCGAGGTCCTTCACGAGACCCGCAATTTCGAGCACGGACTGATTGCTCAGCCACTCGACGACTTGTTCCTTGTTGATGTCAGACATGTGCAGTGCTTCGTTGAACGGTTAGCGCCCCACCAGGAGCAATTAAGGGCCCATTGCCCCTAACGGAGTTCTTTCGAAGTTTGATTGTTGGTTTAAAAAATACGTTGAAAAATAAGGGTTTACGCCGCCGTCGCCTGGCTCTTCGCGTGTAGCACGTTCAGCAGGCTTTGCGGCGCCGCCTGCAACAGGCGCACGAAGCTCGTCCCCGGCGTGGACAACAGGCCCAGCAGCTTCGCCCGCAGCGTGCCAATGTCCGGCAGCGTGGACAGCGCCTGCACGTCCTCCGCCGTCAGCCGGCTCACGCCGAGCACTCCGCCTTTGACCGCCACCTTTTCCTTGTCCTTGAAAAACTTCGCCAGAATCTTCGCCACCTCGCTCGGGTTGCGCCCGCCCACCACGATCGCCGTCTGCCCCGTCAGCCACTTCGGCTCCAGGTTCGGCAGCTTCCGCTCCCGCGCCGCCACGTTCAAAATGCTGTTCTTCACCACGTGGAACTCCGCCTGCTGCGCCCGCAACGACGCCCGCAGCTCGGCCACGTCCGCCACCGTCACCTTGCGGTAGTCCGCCAGGAACACATAGGCCGATTTGCCGAGATAGCCGGCGACTTCGTCAACGAGAAATTTCTTTTCGGGTCTCATGGGAGGAAATGGAAGGGAAAACGTTGATAAAAATTTAGAAGTGGCCGTATTCCTTGGCGTCAATCAGCACGCCCGGGCTCATCGTCGAGCTCAGCGTCAGCGTCTTGATATACTTGCCCTTGCACGACTCCGGCTTCGCCTTGCCCAGCGCTTCCAGCGCCGCCGCCGCGTTTTGCGCCAAGGCCTCCGGCGTGAACGACCGCTTGCCTACCACTATCGCCACGTTCGCCGTCTTATCCATCTTGAACTCCACGCGCCCGGCCTTCACCGCCTTGATGCCCGCCTTCACGTCGTCCACCACCGTCCCCGACTTCGGGTTCGGCATCAGCCCCTTCGGGCCCAGCACGCGCGCAATCGAGCGCACCGACTTCATCGCATTCGTCGTCGCAATCGCCACGTCAAAATCCAGCCAGCCGTCCTGTATCTTCTTCATCAGGTCTTCCAACCCGGCGTAATCCGCCCCCGCCGCCGTCGCTTCCGCGGGGTTGTCGGTAAACACCAGCACGCGCACCTTCCGCCCCGAGCCGTTCGGCAGCGCCACCGTCCCGCGCACCGCCTGGTCGCTCTGCTTCGGGTCCAGCCCGAGCCGTGCCTGCAATTCGACGGTCTCGTCGAACTTCGCCGGCGGGAACTTCGCCAGCAGCTCCACGGCTTCGCGCAGCACGCGCGGCTGGGCGAGGTCGCCGGCTTCGTGCGCCTTCTTAAAACGTTTGGAAATTTTGACCATGACGGATGCGGTTGAAAAGGGTTGTTGGAATTATTCCTCGATCACGATGCCCATCGAGCGCGCCGTGCCGGCAATCATCCGCGCTGCCGCTTCCGGATCCGCCGCGTTCAGGTCTTTCATCTTCAGCTGCGCGATCTCCAGCACCTGCTTCTTCGTCACCTTGCCGACTTTTTCCTTGTTCGGCGTCTTCGAGCCCGACGCCACATTGGCGTATTTCTTCAGCAGGATGCTCGCCGGCGGCGACTTCAAAATGAACGTGAACGACTTGTCCTGGTAAACCGAGATCACCACCGGCAGGATCATCCCCGCCTGGTCCTTCGTCCGCGCGTTGAAGTCCTTGCAGAACGCCATGATGTTCACGCCCTGCGCGCCCAAGGCCGGCCCCACGGGCGGCGCCGGGTTGGCGGCTCCCGCCGGCAACTGCAGACGAATGATTCCGGTGATTTTCTTGGCCATGAAAAAAAGGTGTTGGGGAAAAGTTGGGAAAAAAGTTTAGCTCTGCTCGGTCTTCTCGACCTGCCAGTATTCCAGCTCCACCGGCGTGAACCGCCCGAAAATCGAGACGGACACCTTCAGCTTGCCGCGCGCCGGGTCGGTCTCGTCAATGCGCCCGGTCAGGTTGTGGAACGGCCCGTCCGTGATCTTCACTTCCTGGCCCACCGCGTATTCAATCTTCGGCTTCTCCTTGCCCTGCGCCTCTGCCACCTGGTTGATGATCCGCTCAATCTCGTCCGCCTTCAGCGGCGTCGGCCGGTCCCCGCCGATGAACCCGATCACCCCCTGCACCCCGCGCACAAAATACCACGGCTTCTGCAAAATCTTGTCATCCTCGTCATACAACCGCATCTGGATGAACACATACCCCGGGTAAAACTTCCGCACCTTCGTGCTTTTCCGCCCGCCCTTGATCTCGCTCACCGTTTCCGACGGCACCAGCACGCTCAGTACATAGTCCCCCATCTCCTCCACCTGCGTGAACTTGTCCAGGTAATGCTTCACCTTCGCCTCCATGTTGGACAGCGTCTGCAAAGCATACCAGCGCGGCGTGCTCAGGCTTGTCGAAGCGGCGGTCATGGGAGCGGTGGCGGTCACTTGGAGGGCGCCACCAAATGGGTGACGAAGGTTACCAGGTTGAAAACGGCGAAATCCGTCACGCACAGGAACATCCCCAAAAACAGCACCGCCGCCATCACCACGAACGTGGACGTGCGCAATTCCTCCACGGTCGGCCAAGTGGCCTTCCGCAGCTCGTCAATCATTTCCTTCCAGAACAACGCCACCCGCCGGAACGGATTGCGCGGAACTGCGGTGCTGTTGGCGGCCATGGGAACGTGGGTTGGAGTGGGTTGCCGGCGAAAACCGGTGCGGGGGAATGTCCGCGAATGCGGACAATGGAAAATTCCGGGACTTTCGCGTCAATTGGCAGGGGCGGAGGGACTTGAACCCACAACCAACGGTTTTGGAGACCGCTACTCTACCAATTGAGCTACGCCCCTTTTGTTACTTGAGAATCTCCGTTACGCGGCCCGCGCCAATGGTCCGCCCGCCTTCGCGGATCGCGAAGCGCTGGCCCTTTTCCATGGCGATGGGCTTTTGCAAATCAATTTCCAAGGCGAGGTTGTCCCCCGGCATCACCATCTCCACGCCCGCATTCAGCGTGCAGACGCCCGTGACGTCCGCCGTGCCGAAGAAGAACTGTGGCCGGTAGTTGTTGAAGAACGGCGTATGGCGGCCGCCCTCGTCCTTCGTCAGGACGTATACCTCCGCCTTGCACTTCGTGTGCGGCGTGATGCTCCCGGGCTTCGCGATTACCTGCCCGCGTGAAATCTGCTCCTTCTCCACGCCGCGCAACAGGATGCCCACGTTGTCGCCCGCCTGCGCCGTGTCCAGCAGCTTGCGGAACATTTCCAGACCCGTGATGATCGTCTTCTGCGTGTCCGCCAGGCCCACGATTTCGATTTCCTCGTTGACCTTGACTTTGCCGCGCTCCACGCGCCCCGTGGCCACCGTGCCGCGGCCCGTGATCGAAAATACGTCTTCCACCGCCATCATGAAGGGCTTGTCCACGTCGCGCACCGGCGTCGGCACGTCCTTGTCCACCGCGTCCAGCAGCGCGTTGATCTGCTTCACGCCCTCGGGCTTGCCCTCCAGCGCCGCAATGGCCGAGCCGCGCACGATCGTCGTGTTGTCGCCTTCAAAGCCATACTTCTTCAACAGGTCGCGGATTTCCAGCTCCACGAGGTCGAGGAGGTCCGGGTCGTCCAGCAGGTCCACCTTGTTGATGAACACCACAATCGCCGGCACGCCCACCTGCCGCGCCAAAAGAATGTGCTCGCGCGTCTGCGGCATCGCCCCGTCCGCCGCGCTCACCACCAGGATCGCGCCGTCCATCTGCGCCGCCCCCGTGATCATGTTCTTCACGAAGTCCGCGTGCCCCGGGCAGTCCACGTGCGCATAGTGCCGCGCCGCGGTCTCGTATTCCACGTGCGCCACCGCGATCGTCACGATCTTGGAGGCGTCACGCACCGTGCCGCCCTTGGCGATGTCCGCGTAGGACTTGAACTGCGCCAGGCCCTTGTCCGACTGGACTTTGAGCAGCGCCGTGGTGAGGGTCGTTTTGCCGTGGTCAACGTGGCCGATGGTGCCGACATTGACGTGGGGCTTTGTGCGATTGAAGTTTTCTTTGGCCATGGGTCTGTGGGTGTTTGCGCTTTAACGGTAAAAACCTCCGTGGAGCCCCCGAACGGATTTGAACCGTCGACCTCGTCCTTACCAAGGACGCGCTC
>CAZDAQ010000048.1:0-17260 GCA_964503425.1 uncultured Opitutales bacterium | reverse complement strand
TGGAATTTGGCGGAGAGCCAGGTGTCCACGATCTTGAGGGCGAGGTCGGCGGAGACCTGGCGGGCGCCGAGGGAGATGGCGTTGGCGTTGTTGTGCTCGGTGGCGAGGCGGGCGGTGTCCTCGTTCCAGCAGAGGGCGCAGCGGATGCCGCGGACTTTGTTGGCGACGATGGCTTCGCCGTTGCCGGAGCCGCCGAGGACAATGGCGCGGTCGGAGCGGCCATCGGCGGCGGCCTGGGCGGCGGGGCGGATGAAGTCGGGGTAGTCCACGGGCTCGGTGCTGTTGGTGCCGAAGTCGAGGACCTCGTGGCCGAGGGCGCGGAGGTGGGCGGCGATAAGTTGCTTGAGCTCGAAGCCGGCGTGGTCGGTGCCGAGGGAGATTTTCATGGCGAGGTTGGAGCTAGGAACGGGCCAAGATGGTTGCCGGCACAAAATTTTAACGGGGCAAGAAGCGCACTAGCAAACGAGGGATTGGAAGTCGGTGAAGTCGGCGGAGAAGCCGCCGGGGCGGCCTTTGTTGATGACGGCGACGGCGTTGTGGGAGTGGAGGGATTCGAGGTGGGCGCAGGCGACCTGGAAGTCGCGGATGCGGGCGTCGCCATCGAGGCGTTCGTAGAGGAGGCGGGCGGCGTCCTCGACGAATTTGGGGAAGGCGCCGTTGAGCTCGGCAAAGGCCTGTTCGTCCTCGCGGCGGACCATGACCTGGGTCTCGGTCTGGAGGGCGGCGAGGGCGTGGTGGTGGAGGTCTTCGATGGTGAGGTTGGCGCCGGGGAGGACTTCGACGGAGAGGCGGGCCTTGGAGCGCTGGGAGTGGGGGATGGCGAAGGCGGCGCGGTGCTCGCGGGCGTGCTCGGAGAGTTCGGAGGAGCAGGGGCAGGCGGAGGAGTAGATGAAGTCGAAGTGAATGATTTTGCGGAAGCGGTCGAGGTCGCAGAGGGCGCCTTCGTAAACGACGCGGTAGAATTGCCAGCCGGCGAGGCCGGAGCGGAGCGAAGGCTGGAGGAGCGGGTAGTTGAAGGCGAGGCGCAGGTGGGCGCGGGTGGAGGCGAGCTCGGTTTTGTAGCGGAGGAGGATTTCCTCGAGAAGGTCGGGGGTGAAGACGCGGTCCTGAAACTCGTAGAACACGCGCATGAGGCGGGACATGTTGATGCCCTTTTGGTCGCCGGAGAGGGAGACGGTGCCGGAGACGGAGGTCTCGAGGGTGAGCTGGCGCTGGTCGGCGGTGAGGAAGCGGAGGGGGAGGCGGAAATCGGCGATGCCGACCTGGAGGATGGGGACCTGGGCGCCCTGGATTTCGGCGACGGAGGCGTTCTGCATGTCGGGCAGGGAGGCGCGGTAGCCCGGGGTGACCTGGAAATGGGCGTCGTAGGCGCGACGGAGGTGGGCGCCCTCCTTCGCTCCGCTGCGCGGAGCTGCGGAGGGTAAACCGGCGGCGGGAGTAGCCGGGGCGGATGAAGCGGACGCCAAGGGATTGGGCTGGTCGGGTTTCATGCGGGAGAGGGGAGGAAGATAGGGGATTGGTGGGCGGGTGTCAAATGCGGGTGAGAGGGGTGGGCCGGGCGCTTGACCGGGGTGGAATCGTGGGCAAAGATAGGCGGATGATTCCGCCGAGGTCGCCGATGAAGTCACGGGGCGTTATGCGATTGGTGGCGCTGGGGTTGGGCGTAGCGGGGATGTTGCTGGGTGGGTGTGCGACGGACAAGCCGGCGGTGCCGACGCACGAGGTGGCGGCGAGTTACCAGGGGCAGGCGTTTGCGGTGCGGGAGCCGGTCCGGGTGACGCCGGAGCAGCGGGGCGACGAGGCGGCGGCGGATTTGATGGCGACGGGCGTGGAGTTTGGGGCGTATTACACCAAACATGCCGCGGTGGTGGGGATGAATCCGATCAATCAGTGACGGTAGGCGAAGAGTTTTTTCTGTAAAGATGGGGCCGAGACATGGAAGATTCTTGCGCCGGGGGTGGGGTGGATTATGAATGGGGGACATGGGTGACCGGGTGATGTTTTCGATTTTGGGGAGCAGCAGCGCGGGGAACTGCGCGATGCTGGCGTCGGCGGGGTGCCGGGTGCTGATTGACGCGGGGCTGACGGCGCGGCGGCTGGAGGAAATGCTCAAGGGGCTGGGGACGGGGCTGGGGGAGATTGATGCGATTTTTTTGACACACGAGCACGGGGACCATGTGAGCGGGTTGGGCGGCCTGGCGCGGTTTCCGCACATCAAGGTGTTCGCCAACCGGGAGACGGCGCGGGCGACGCAGGGGAAACTGCGGTTCCGGCCGGACTGGCAATTTTTCGAGACGGGGACGACGTTCACTTTCCGCGATTTGGAGGTGACGAGTTTTTCGCTGCCGCATGATGCGGCGGACCCGGTGGGGTATTTGTTCGCGGCTGGTGAGGGGACGGAGGCGTCGCCGAAGCGGCGGCTGGCATGGTGCACGGATTTGGGGCACGTGACGGAGCTGGTGCGGGAGCGGATACGCGGCGCCGACGTGCTGGTGCTGGAGTCGAATTACGATGCGGAGTTGCTGGACAAGGCGGAGCGGCCCTTTGCGCTGAAGCAGCGGATACGGAGCCGGCACGGGCATTTGTCGAACGCGGCGGCGCACGAGCTGCTGCGGACGACGGAAGGGGCGTCGTGGCGGCGGGTGTTTCTGGCGCACTTGTCGCGCGAGTGCAACGACGTGGGCCTGGTGCGGGAGATTTACGCGGGACTGGCGGCGGCGGGGCGGCGGTTTTGCGTGGAGGTGGTGGACCCGCGGGACGGGGCGATGGCGGCGCTGCGGCTGGGGGAAGTATAATGCAGCAAGAGAGACGATCGCGGGTAACGGAAAGATTTTCTTAAACCAACGAACCCCAACACCCATGACGAGCAGCTACGTTCAACCCTATCTCTTCTTTGGCGGCCGGTGCGAAGAGGCGCTGGAATTCTACCGCGCGGCGGTGGGCGCGCAGGTGGACTTTATCATGCGTTACAAGGAGAGTCCGGAGCCGATGCCGCCGGGGGTGCTGGCGCCGGGATTTGAAAACAAAGTGATGCACACCAGCTTCCGCGTTGGGAGCACGGTGCTGATGGCTTCGGACGAGTGCGAGGCGGGGGCGAAGTTTGACGGGTTTGCGCTGTCGCTGGCGGTGGCGACGGAGGCCGAGGCCAACCGGGCGTTTGCGGCGCTGGCGAGCGGCGGGAAGGTGAAGATGCCGCTGACGAAGACGTTTTGGTCGCCGTGTTTTGGGATGCTGACCGACCGCTTTGGGATAGACTGGATGATCAGTGTCGTGGCGCCATCACCGGATAAAAAGGCCTGAGCCGAGGGGCGCGGCATCAAGCAAAGAGCCGGCGGAAAAATTAATTTCGGCGCAGGGAGGCGCAGCCGTATTGGGCCAGGCGGGCGAGGCTGTGGGCGAGGAGGGCGGTGCAGACGATGAAGAAGGCGACAAAGAAACGCCCGCTCCAGACCCAGGTGAAGTGGTATGCCGTCGGCACGAGGACGGCGTAGCCGCTGACCGGGACGGGATGCACGGCGAGGCGGTGGAGGAAGGCCAGCGAACCGAGGACGCCGCACCCGGCGACGGTGGCAAGCAGCAAGGCGGTCGAGATTTTCGACCAAGTAAGCACCTTTTTGCGGACAGGGGTCATGCAGAAGGAGGTAAGAACGGTATTATCACCTCAAAGAGGGATTTAACGGGGAAAAGGCGGGTTAAGGAAGGGGGTGCGGGAAACTGCCGGAGGGTGACAAATTTGCACACTGAGCTGTAGCGGCGCGGGATTTGCTGGGAAAACGGGCGAAAACCGGCGAATTTTGGAAGATTTGCTGGTTTTATGGGGAATAATTCGGGTAGTGTTTAAAGGATTTTGCCATGCCACGTTCGTTTCAGCACACAAAGATCACGTTCACGCTCGGGCCGGCGACGGAGAGCGAGGAGATGCTGGAGAAGATGATTTTGGCGGGGGTGGACCTCTGCCGGTTGAACATGGCGCACGCGAAGCATGAGTGGATACGGATGGTGGTGCGGCGGATCAAGGGGACGTGCGCGCGGATCGGGCGGCATATCGCGATTATGATGGACGTGAAGGGGCCGGAGATCCGGACGGGGGACGTGGCCGCGCCGTTCACGCTGGAGGCGGGGCAGTTGTTTGATTTGGTGACGGACATTGGGACGCCGGCGGCGGACGGAACGGCGCATGTGACGGTGAACTACCGGGACCTGCCGAAGGACGTGCAGGTGGGCAAGCCGGTGCTGGTGGACAGCGGGCTAATCCGGATGGAGGTGCTGGAGACGCACGAGGGGCGGATTCGCTGCAAGGTGACGGTGGGGGGAAAGATGTCGAGCAAGCGGCACATCAATTTGCCCGGCGTGAAGGTGAATTTGCCGCCGCTGACACAGAAGGACCGGCACGACATCGAGGTCGGCATCGAGGAAGGGGTGGATTTTTACGCGCTGTCGTTCGTGCGGGAGGCGGACGATTTGGATTTGCTGCGGCGGTTTTTGACGGAGCGGGATTCGCGGGCGAAGATCATCGCGAAGATCGAGGACCAGTCGGCGATAGCGAATTTGGAGGAGATCATCGCGGCGTCGGACGGGTTGATGGTGGCGCGGGGGGATCTGGGGATCGAGTGCCCGTTCGAGGACCTGCCGATCATCCAGCGGCGGGCGGTGCACCTGTGCATCCAGCACCGCAAGCCGGTGATCGTGGCGACGCACATGCTAGAGTCCATGATCCATTCGCCGGTGCCGACGCGGGCGGAGGTGACGGACATCGCGAACGCGGTGCTGGAGCAGGCGGACTGCATCATGCTTTCGGGCGAGACGACGACGGGAAAGTATCCGCTGGAGTGCGTGGAGACGATGAAGCGGATCGCGGACCGGCTGGAGGAGAGCGGGCAGTTCCACCCGACGCCGGCGCTGCCGCTAAAGTCGTCGAAGGACAAACTGCTGGCGTCGGCGGCGCGTTTGGCGCAGGACGTGGGGCACTCGGGGCTGGTGGTGTTCACGCGGAACGGGAACCTGCCGGCGATCTTGTCGGCGCTGCGGCCGCGGCAATGTCCGATTTACGCGTTCACGGACGTGGAGCTGGTGTTCAAGCAACTGTTGCTGCACTGGGGGGTGGAGCCGTTTCTGCTGGAATTTTCGCAGGACCCGGAGAAGACGATCCAGGATGCGTTTGCGTATTTGAAGCGGAGCGACTGGGTGGAAGCGGGGACGTGGCTGGTGGTGGTCACGAACGTGATCATGGGGGAGAAGATCATTGATTCGATACAACTAAGGGAAGTGGAGTAGGGAAATGCAGAATTTAGAATGCTGAAGGCAGAATGAGGATGAACTCGCGCGCCAACCATAACTCAACGCCCCCACCCGGAGCCCCGGCAACCCCGAAAAGCAAATTCCTATCAGTAACTCGAACTCGGCCTCAACGCCTTCGAGCGCGTGATTGCGAAGTTCAAGTAGAGTGTAAATATTGTTAGGCAGTCAACATGATCCGCATTGCGAAACTTGATGATTTATCTGCCGTTGTCTCGATTTACAACGAAGCCGTCGCGTCGCGTTTTGCGACGGCTGATACGACTGCGGTTACGATAGATTCGCGGCGCGACTGGTTCGCCGAGCATGAACCGACGAGCCATCCTATTTTCGTTTGGGAAGATGCGGGCGAAGTTAAAGGCTGGTGCTCATTAAGCCCGTATCGTCGTGGTCGCATGGCATTGCGATTCACCGCTGAAATAAGTTACTACATTCAAACCGGCTCACATCGAAAGGGCATTGCCACAAGTTTAATCCGGCATGCATTTGGAGTCTGCAATTCGTTGCAGCTTAAAAATCTTTTTGCGATTGTGCTTGAGCGAAACATGGCGAGCCGAAGCCTGCTAGAAAAACTTGAGTTTGAGAAGTGGGGTTTTCTGCCTCGTGTCGCTGACTTCGATGGCCATGAATGCGGTCACGTTTATTATGGTCGAAGGATATTATGGTAATCCGGCGACTTGTTAGGCGCATCGGTCATCGTTTCGGCGGCAAAATCCATGCCGAGTGAAAATGGTTAAAGCCAATCTTTGGATAATAACCTTCCGCCTTCGGCGCCGACAAAAGGATAATCTTACACTGTGGATGCAGCCTAGACTGCGTGAGCCGGATCAACTCCTTGCCGACTCCATTCTTTTGATGTGCCACATCCACGGCGAGATCGGAAAGATAACAACAGTAGCTGAAGTCAGTCAGCGACCTGCAAACTCCAACTAGAATATCACCATCCCAAGCGGTGCATACGAGATTCGCATGAGAAAGCATGTCAGCAATACGCTTTAAGTCGTCAACCGGACGCCGCCCAGCCAACGTTGATCTCTGCAAAACATCAACAAATTGCGCCGATGTAGTTTTTCGGTCGTGGAAGTATGCGATGCTCATATGCGCCTAACAGTATTATTCAGCCGCAGGTTGCGGTGCGAATAGTTTTACGGGCAATTAACCCCCCCCCGGGGGGGGCTCCGGCAAACTTGAAAAGCAATTTCCTATCAGTAAAACGACTCGCACGTTTTTCTATGCGTGGGTTATGCCCCATAGCTAGGGATGATGTCATGCCGTAATGTTAACGGACCGAATGAATGGCAGACCAATTTTGCCATCATGTCGGCGGGAATACGCACGAAAATTGGGATAAATATATGAATTCAACCATCACCGACCGGACAACACATCTACTCGAGCTCATGAAGAAGGGCGACGACGCCTTCAACTCCCGCGACGTCGCAGGGATGAACGCCACACATCACCCAGACATAATCGCGCACGTCATGGGGATCGCAAAGCCAGTCAAAGGGCGAAAAGCGCACGCCGCGATGATTCAGCAGATGATTAGCACGTTCCCCGACATACGCGTCCACAATGACCCATACCCAATCCAGTTCGGAAGCGGCGACTGGATCACCGTAATCACCCGCGCCACCGGGACCTTCACCGGGAAGATGACTCTGCCCAACGGCAAGGTGATCGCCCCAACAGGAAAAGCGTTCGACCTCGACTTCAGCACGACCGCCCGGTGGGAAGGTGACGAGCTCATTGAAGAGTACGTCTTCTTGGACCCGGCTCTTCGGGCTCAGCAGATCGGCCTTGCATAGTCGCTGCTGTTTCATGCGCGACCCGTCTACAGCGGTATGATTCCGCCAAGCGGTCTCGTTGATTGTCGATAATTTACTCCCTCCCCACTAACCCCCACCCCCCCCGGGGCCGGGCAACCCCGAAAAAGCAGCTTCCCATCAGTTAGTTCACTCGACTTCGAGGAGGGTGCCTTTGAGGTCGTGGGATTCGGGGCAGGCGAGGAGGAGGAGGGATGGTCGGGCCGCTGGGGGTGACTTGGAGGAGGTAGGCGGCGCGGGCGGAGGTGGCGAAGGAGACAAGCGGCTTGAAAAAGGCGATTAAAGGGGCAAAGAAGTGACGCTTGGCGATCACCGATATTTGTGACTAAGTTACCCATTCGCTATGTCGCGCAATGCATTATTTCTTGATCGGGATGGGACGTTGATCCGGCATATTGCCTATATTCACGAGCCGGAGAAGGTGGAGTTGATGCCGGGGGTGAGGGAGGCATTGGCGCGGGCGCGGGAGTTGGGGTATTTGCTGTTCATGCACACGAACCAATCGGGGGTGGGGCGGGGGATGTTTACGCTGGAGCAGGCGGAGGCGTGCAACCGGCGGGTGGTGGAGTTGGTGGGGCTGGGGGACGACATTTTTGACGGGGTGTGCACCGCGCCGGAAGCGCCGTGGGCGCCGGTGGAGTATCGGAAGCCTTCGCCGCGGTTTGCGCGGGAGATGGCGGCGAAGCACGGACTGGATTTAGCGCGGAGCTGGATGGTGGGCGACCATGCGAATGACGTGGAGACGGGGCTGGCGGCGGGGATGCAGCCGGTGGCGCTGGAGGGGGAGCACTTGCAGGAGGAGCACTTTGCGAAGTGGCGGGAGCGCGGGCTGACAGTGCCGTATTATCCGACGCTGGCGGCGTTTGTGGCGACGCTGGGGAAGGAGTGAGGGGGCGGGAGAAAGGCGCCGGGGAGGCAGGGGCGCGGCGGAGCGTATCTGGTCTTGCCAGCCGATGCGGCGGCCCGTTACTTTGGCGGGGCACGCTCACCTGTATTACGGGTGGCTGGCCGATGGCTCAGGCTCTGCGGATTGGGGAAGGCTTTTCCCCGGACTGGCAGGGTGGGGCGGGCGGCTGGCTCCAGCGTCGTATTCCCTTCAACGCATACCTCCATGAAATCGAGATTTCTGCCGGTGTTGGCGATTTTCCTCATGATGCCGGCGATGGCGCCGGCGCAGGCTCCAGATGCCTCGACCAGGCTGGCCCAGGCCCGCCAACTGGCCAACGGCCTGACCTACCAGCAGGGAAACATCACGCTGAAGGACAACCTGGCGACGATCAATTTACAGCCGAATTTCCGCTATCTGGACCCGGCGGGGACGGAGACGGTGTTGACGAAGATTTGGGGCAACCCGCCCGGCAAGACGCCGCCGCTAGGGATGCTGGTGCCGGCGGGATTTGACCCGCTGGGCGACGATTCCTGGGCGGTGATTATTTCCTACGACGAGGACGGGCATGTGAATGACGACGATGCCGCGAAGATTGATTACAACACGCTGCTGGCGCAAATGAAGGAAGGGGTGAAGGAGTCGAGCGCGGAGCGCGAGAAGCAGGGGTATCCGTCCATTGAACTGGTGGGGTGGGCGGCCCAGCCGCGCTATGACGCGGCGGCGCACAAGATGTATTGGGCGAAGGAGATAAAATTTGGCGACGCGACGGAGCACACGCTGAACTACAACATCCGCGTTTTGGGGCGGAAGGGAGTGCTGGAGTTGAATGCAGTGGCGGGAATGCCGCAACTGGCGATGGTGGAGAAGGCGACGCCGGAGATTTTGTCCATGGTCAATTTCAAGGATGGGAGCCGGTATGTGGACTTCAACCCGAGCACGGACAAGCTGGCGACGTATGGGCTGGCGGCGCTGGTGGCGGGGGGCATTGCGGCGAAGGCGGGCTTGTTTAAGGTGGTCTGGGTGGCGCTGTTGGCGGCGAAGAAGTTTGTGATCATGGCGTTTGTGGCGATTGCGGCGTTTTTTAAGAAGATGTGGGCGAAGATACGCGGGACGCAGTAGGGGTGGAGAGGGCATTGGGGGGGTGAGTTGGGTGGCGGGAATAATTGTTCATTTTTTCTTGAACAAAGTGGGTAAAGGGGTCATTTTTAGGCCTTTAGCCCCGATATGTCTGTCTCGGTTGCCATGTTTTCGCCGCGCCGCAAGGCCGCCACCCCTCATGGGCGCGGGGAGGCCGCAGCGGCACCGACGGGAGTGGGGAATGGGGAGTTCGCGCATTTACCGATTCCGACGGGGCCGTTGTGCGAGATGGAGCGGGAGGTGCTGGACTGGTTCGTAGATTTTACGGCGCTGCTGGGGGTGCCGGCGTCGGTAGGGCATATTTTCGGGTTGTTATACCTGGCGGGGCGGCCATTGCCGTTTGAAAACATTGTGGAGCGGCTGGGCATCAGCAAGGGGTCGGTGAGCCAGGGGCTGCATTTTCTGCGGAATTTGGAGGCGGTGCGGGTGGTGGCGGTGCCGGGGGACCGGCGGGAGTTTTACGACGCGGAAATCAGCCCGACCCGGCTGGTGGCGGGGTTTTTGCAGAAGAAAGTGCAGCCACGGCTGAAGGCGAGCGCGGAACGGCTGGCACGGCTGGAGAAATCGCTGGGAGAGCCGGGGGCGGGGGCGATTGAGCCGCTGCTGGCCGACCGGGTGCGCCGCCTGCACATCTGGAACCAGCGGGCACGGCAATTCCTGCCAGTGGTGTCGGGGTTGGTGAAAATCCGCACATGAGCAATTTTTCGATATCGGCAGTCTGCTTTTTCCGGCGCGTGCGTGGCGCCGGAGGGATTTTTGATTTTCCCGTTTGCGCGGAGGTTTCCGGGTAAGCGGGGCATAGTGCGTCCCTGATGGGTCGCCCAACAATGGTGAGGGTGGAGACGATTGGCTTCCGCGAGCGCGGTGCGGCCAAGGGCGGCAGCGTCGGGGGAATTTCAGGGGGGCGGGGGGTGGCGTTGGCCGTTGACGACCCGCGGGAGGCGGATAGGATTTTCCTTTTGTCATGCGAATTCTAGTCACCGGCGGAGCGGGATTTCTGGGCAGCCATTTGTGTGAGCGGCTGCTCAAGGACGGGCACGAAGTGCTGTGCCTGGACAACCTGTTTACGGGGAGCAAGGCGAACATCGCGCCCTTGCTGGGGAACCCGCGGTTCGAATTCATCCGGCACGACGTGGTGGACGCGATCAAGGTGGAGGTGGACCAGATTTACAATTTGGCGTGCCCGGCCTCGCCGGTGCACTACCAGCACAACCCGATTAAGACGGTGAAGACCTCGGTGATGGGGGCGATCAACGTGCTGGGGCTGGCGAAGCGGGTGCGGGCGCGGGTGTTGCAGGCTTCGACCTCGGAGGTGTATGGCGATCCGCAGGTGCATCCGCAGCCGGAAACGTATTGGGGGCATGTGAACCCGATTGGGATTCGCTCCTGCTACGACGAAGGCAAGCGCTGCGCGGAGACGCTGTTTTTCGACTACCACCGGCAGAATGGCGTGGACATCCGGGTGGTGCGGATTTTCAACACCTACGGGCCGCGGATGATGCCGGACGACGGGCGGGTGGTGTCGAACTTCATCGTGCAGGCGCTGCGGGGCGAATCGCTGACAATTTACGGCAAAGGACAGCAGACGCGCTCGTTTTGCTACGTGGATGATTTGATTGAGGGGTTTGTGCGGATGATGAACCAGAAGGAAGTCATCGGCCCGGTGAACCTCGGCAACCCCAGCGAATTCACCATCCGCGAACTGGCGGAAAAAGTGATCGCGCTGACCGGCGGGAAGGCAAAGTTGTCCTACCACCCGCTGCCCGGCGACGACCCGAAGCAGCGGCGCCCGGACATCACGCTGGCGCAGCGGCATCTAGGCTGGAAGCCGGCAACACCGCTCGACAAGGGATTGAAGAAGACGGTGGCGTTTTTCCGCGAGTTGCTCAAAGCGAAGAAGCCATAGGCGGAAGATTTTTTCGCACGCGAAGCTATTTGATTTTTTGCATGAACATTTGCTGCATCGGCGCGGGTTACGTGGGCGGGCCGACCATGGCGATGATCGCCCTGAAATGCCCGGGGCACAAGGTGACGGTGGTGGACATTGACGCGCGGCGCATCGCGGCGTGGAACGACGGCCCGCTGCCGGTGTTTGAGCCGGGGCTGGACGAAGTGGTGCAGAAGGCGCGTGGGCGGAACTTGTTTTTCTCGACGGATTTGGACGGGGCGATACGCGCGGCGGATATTGTTTTTATCTCGGTGAACACCCCGACGAAGACATACGGGGTGGGCGCGGGGCGGGCGGCGGACATGCAGCATGTGGAGGCGTGCGCGCGGCGCATCGCGGAAGTGGCCACGAGCGACAAGATCGTGGTGGAGAAATCCACGCTGCCGGTGCGCACGGCGGAGAGCATCCGGGCGATTCTGGCGTCGAAAACCGGCGGCCCGAAATTTCAGGTGCTGTCGAACCCGGAATTTCTGGCGGAAGGCACGGCGGTGCGCGATTTGGAGACACCGGACCGGGTGTTAATCGGGAGCGAAGAGTCGCCGGAGGGCCGGGCGGCGGCGCAGGCGCTGGTGGACGTTTACGCAACGTGGGTGCCGCGCGAGAAAATTTTGACAACGAACGTATGGAGCTCGGAATTGTCGAAGCTGACGGCGAACGCGTTTCTGGCGCAGCGCATCAGCTCGATCAACGCGATTTCGGCGCTGTGCGAGGCGACGGGCGCGGATGTGGACGAGGTGGCGCACGCGATCGGGACGGATTCGCGGCTGGGGCCGCGGTTTTTGAAGGCGTCAGTTGGTTTCGGCGGATCCTGCTTTCAGAAGGACATTTTGAATCTGACGTATTTGTGCGAGCATTTCGGGCTGCCGGAAGTGGCACGGTATTGGGAGCAGGTGGTGGCGATGAACGACTACCAGAAGCGGCGGTTCACGCAGCGGATCGTGCGCACATTGTATAACACGATTGCGGGGAAGCGGCTGGCGGTGCTGGGGTTCGCGTTCAAGAAGGACACGAACGACACGCGGGAGTCGCCGGCGATCCAGGTATGCAGCGATTTGCTGGCGGAGAAGGCGCGGCTGGCGATTTACGATCCCCGAGTGCCAGCGGAGAAAATTTTCAGTGAACTCGGGCTCACGGCGGACGCGGCGGGTGGAAAGGTGGCGGGGGGAGGAGCGGTGGAGGCATGCGCCGACGCTTATACCGCAGCCAAGGGGGCGCACGCGCTGGTGGTGTGCACGGAGTGGGACGAGTTTAGAAAACTGGATTTTGGCCGAATTTATAAGGAGATGAACCAACCGGCCTTTGTGTTTGACGGGCGGAATGTGCTGGATTTGGCGGCACTGCGGGAGCTGGGTTTCACGGCGAGCGGGATTGGGAAGGGCAGTTAAACAAATTTACCTCATGAACCGCGCATTCATCACCGGGATAACCGGGCAGGACGGCTCGTATTTGTGCGAGTTGCTGCTGGAGAAGGGCTACGAGGTGCACGGGCTGGTGCACCGGCCGGAGGGGCTGGCATCGGGGAATTTGGGGCATTTGTTTCACGACGAGAAGGTGTTCAACAAGCGGTTGTTCCTGCACACGGGTTCGTTTGAAGACGCCACGCATTTGCGCCGGCTGATTTTTCGGGCAAAGCCGACGGAGTTTTATCATTTGGCGGCGCAATCAAGCCCGCGGTTGAGCCTGGAGCTGCCCGAGACGACGATGGAGAGCGTGGGGATGGCGACGGTGCGGCTGTTGGAAATTTTGCGGGACTTGGACAATCCGCCGCGGTTTCTATATGCATCGTCGAGCGAGATTTTCGGTGCGCCGGCGCAGTCGCCGCAGGATGAACTGACGCCGGTGCAGCCCTCGACGCCCTACGGGGTGGCCAAGGCGTTGTCCACGCAGATGGTAAAAGTTTACCGGTTGGCCTATGGGTTGAACACGTGCGCGGCGATTTTATACAACCATGAGTCGCCGCGGCGGAGCGGGCAGTTTGTCACCATGAAGATAGCGCGGGCGGCGGCGCGGATGAAGCGCGGTCGGCAGAAGAAACTGCAACTGGGCAGCCTGGCGGGTCAGCGGGACTGGGGCTGGGCGCCGGATTATGTGCGCGGGCTGTGGCAGATTTTGCAATTGCCGACGGTGGACGAGTTTGTGCTGGCGACGGGGCAGATGCACAGTGTGCAGGAGTTTGTGGAGCACGCGTTCGCGGTGGTGGGGTTGAACTGGCGGGACCACGTGGAATACGACGCGGGATTGCTGACGGCGGTGGAGCCGGAGCGATTGTGCGGCAACCCGGCCAAGGCGAAGCGGGTGCTGGGCTGGGAAAACCAGGTGCCGTTTGCCGACATGGTGGAGCGGCTGGTGGCCTCGGAAATGGATGCGGTGGGCCGGTCGGCCTCGCCCGTCCCAACGGGAATCTAAATTTATGAAACGCGCCCTTATTACTGGAATCACCGGGCAGGATGGATCCTACCTGGCCGAGCTGTTGCTCGAAAAAGGCTACGAAGTGCACGGCATCGTCCGGCGCAGCAGCAGCCTGAACCGCGCCCGCATTGACCATTTGCGCGCCTACGAAAGCGGCGAGGGGAAGCGTCTCTTCCTGCATTATGGGGATCTGGCGGACACAGTGTCGCTGGTGAAGCTGCTCTACGAGCTGGCACCGAACGAGATTTACAATCTGGCGGCGCAGAGCCATGTGCGCGTGAGTTTTGACATACCGGAATACACGGCGGACGTGACGGCGACCGGGGCGGTGCGGATCCTCGAGGCGATTCGCGAGGCCGGGCTGGCGAAGAAAGTGCGGTTTTACCAGGCGTCGTCGTCGGAGATGTTTGGCAAGGTGCTGGAGGTGCCGCAGACGGAGCGCACGCCGTTCTACCCGCGCTCGCCGTACGCATGCGCGAAGGTGATGGCGCACTTTTTGACGGTGAATTACCGCGAGTCCTACAATCTTTTCGCGTGCAGCGGGATACTGTTCAACCACGAGAGCCCACGCCGCGGCGAGGCGTTTGTGACGCGGAAGATCACGCTGGCGGTGGCGCGAATCAAGCTGGGGTTGCAGAAGAAACTTTACCTGGGCAACCTGGACTCGCGCCGGGACTGGGGCTTTGCGAAGGAATACGTCGAGGGCATGTGGCGGATGCTGCAACAGGAGAAGCCGGACGACTATGTGCTGGCCACGAACGAGACGCATTCGGTGAAAGAGTTTTTGGAAGCGGTGTTTGGCGCGGCGGATCTGGACTGGCGCGAGCATGTGGAGTTTGACGAGCGCTTTCTGCGTCCAGCCGAGGTGGATTTGTTGATCGGCGACTACGCGAAGGCGAAAAAGGAACTGGGCTGGGAGCCGAAGACGCGCATGGCCGGGCTGGCGAAGCTGATGTTTGACAGCGACCTCGAACTGGCCAAGCGGGAGATTCGCGCCGACACGCAGTAAACCGGCCAAGAGGCGTTTTTTCGATGAATGTATCCGTAGTCATCCCGGCGCGACTGGCCTCGACGCGACTGCCGCGCAAGGTGCTGGCGGACCTGGGCGGCAAACCGGTGCTGCGCCATGTGTGGGAGCGTGCCGCCCGGATGCGCCGGGCGACGGAGGTGCTGGTGGCGACGGACAGCGAGGAGGTGGCGGAAGTGGTGGCGGGGTGGGGCGGGCAATTTGTGCTGACCTCGCCGGCCTGCCGCTCGGGCACGGAGCGCATCGCCTCGATGCTGCAGGGATTGCGTGGGGAATTTATCCTGAATGTGCAAGGGGATGAGCCCTTTATTGACCCGGTGCTGTTGGATGCACTCGCAGATAGGTTTGCCGCGGCGGGCGGGGATTTGGTGACGCCAGTGTATCCCATCCGGGAAGCGGCAACGCTGGCCAACCCGGCGGTGGTGAAGGTGGTGCGCGGGGCGGACGGGCGGGCGCTGTATTTTTCGCGCGCGGCGATTCCCTATATGCGCGGGGTGCCGGTGGAGCAATGGCTAGAGCGGGGCAGGTATTGGGGGCACTTGGGAGTATATGGCTACTCGCGGGCGGCGCTGGCGAGGTATTCCGCGCTGCCGGAAAGCGCACTCGAGGCGGCGGAGTCGCTTGAGCAGTTGCGTTTTCTGGAAGCCGGCTTTTGCATTCAGACCGTGGAAACCGATTATCACGCGGTGGCGATTGACACGCCCGAGGATTTGGAACGGGCGCGCGCATTGTGCGCGGCGATACCCGCAGCTTGAACATGGCCAACCTCACCCAATCGAATGATGCAACGCCGCTCGCCACTGGCCGCGCGGTGCTCGCCAGCGAAGCCGAGGCGGTGCGCGCAGCGGCGGCGCGGCTGGACGCGGGTTTCGTGCAGGTGGTGGAATTGATTCGCACGGCGACGGGGAAGGTGGTGGTGACGGGCTTGGGGAAATCAGGCCTGGCGGCGCGCTCGCTGGCGGCGACGTTTTGCAGCCTCGGCACCCCGGCGGTTTTCCTGCATGCGGCGGAGGCGGCGCACGGCGACCTCGGGATGGTGGGGCGAGGCGACGTGGTGATTTTGGTGTCGAAAAGCGGCGCGACGCCGGAGCTGGTGCGGCTGGCGCCGCTGGCGCGGGCGCTGGAGGCGCGGCTGGTGGCGCTGGTGGGCAACCCGCGGTCACCGTTGGCGGAGCAGGCGGATGCGGTGCTGGATGCGTCGGTGGCGCACGAGGCGGACCCGCTGGGGCTGGCGCCGACGAGCAGCGTGGTGGTCGCGCTGGCAATTGGGCACGCACTGGCGGTGGCCTTGGCGCAGGCGCGGGGATTTTCCGCCGAGGATTTTGCGCGCGGGCATCCGTCCGGGCAGTTGGGGCGCAACCTGCTGGTGCGCGTGGCGGACGTGATGCACGGCTTGGGCGAGGTGGCGGTGGTGACCGGCGCGACCAGCCTGCGCGAAGTGGTCATGGCGATGACGCGCCAGCCGCTGGGTGCGGCCTGCGTGGTGGAGGGGGACGGCCGGCTGACGGG
Organism: uncultured Opitutales bacterium; assembly: GCA_964503425.1. Taxonomy (GTDB): domain Bacteria; phylum Verrucomicrobiota; class Verrucomicrobiia; order Opitutales; family JABDGR01; genus CAZDAQ01. The sequence goes on along the minus strand of CAZDAQ010000048.1, from coordinate 1,220 downwards.
GCTGGTGACGGATGGCGACATCCGCCGCGCGCTGCAAAAACACGACGACATCCGGACGCTGAATGCGGGCGACGTGATGACGCCGCGGCCCGTGCGGGTGGATCCGGAGATCACGCTGGGCGAGGCCGTGCGGCTCATGGAGAACCGGAATTCGCAAATTTCCGTGCTGCCGGTGGTGGATGCCGCGGGACGGTGCGTGGGCCTGCTGCGGCTGCACGATGTCTACCAGCATTGAGAGCGGGATAAATTTTGGACGCAGGGCGGCGCAGTTTGTTTTGACGCAGACAAGCTGCGACACCGGACGTCAAGCCGGTAACAGATAATGACGAAACACGATGCTTGCGCCTGATGCACTCGCGCTGACGGCGACGTTGCGGGGGCAGTTTCCCTCGACTCCGGCAGAAGCCGCGCGGCCAAGCCGGCGCGAGCGGCTGACGGCTTTTCTGGCAGGGACAGCGGTGGTGTTGCCGGCGTGGCTGGCGGGCGCGTGGTATGCGTGGGCGCAGTGGGTGACGCTCGCGCTGGCGTTGCTGGCGTTTGGGGCGTTGTTTGCACCGGTGTTTGATTACCGGGCATGGCCGCCTTCGCCGCCGCCGCACACGGCAGTCAGACGGCTGGCGCGGTTTCCGATATTTTGGCTGGGACTGGCGATTTTGGTTTACGGGGCGCTGGCGGCGATGAATCCGTGGCTGGCACTGACGGCGGACAGCAGCCGCGCGTGGCTCGAAGCGCTGCCGGCGAAGGGGTGGCTGCCCAAGAGTCTGGAGACGCCGTTTTGGGACATGAGTGCGTGGCGGGTGGTGCTAATGCTGGCGCCGGCATGGCTCGTGACGTGTGCGATTTGGGCGGGCTTGGAGACGGCGGGGGCATTGCGCGCAGTGTTGACGGCGGTGGCGTGGAATGGGGTGCTGCTCGCGGTATTTGGATTGGCGGAATGGGCGGACGGAACCCCGGAGATGTTTTGGTTCTACGATCCGCGGCCGGAATATCCCGCGCCGACGTTTTTCAGCAGTTTTGTGTTTACCGGCCATGCGGCGGCGTGGCTGGTGGTGGCTTTGGGAGCGATACTTGGGCACGGGCTGCATGTGGCAGGGCAAAAAGGCTTGGGGTGGATCTTTTGGGCCGCGGCAGCGCCAGTCGTGTTGATGGCGATTTATTGCAGCAGTCATGCGATTTATTTTTTCCTGGCGCTGACAGCCGGGGCGGGGGCCGCGTTGGGG
>CAZDAQ010000047.1:0-17312 GCA_964503425.1 uncultured Opitutales bacterium | reverse complement strand
GGTTCGAGTCCCGTCCATCCCGCCATTTTTCGCTTGGAGAAGCACCGGCTTAAGTTTTTGCAGGTCTTGGGTTGCCAATTTTTATGGCAATTCAGTTAAGAAAAATTGGAGTTTCCGTGGACACAAAACTTCATTTTTGAAGTGGACGGGGTGCTACTCCCGGCCATCTTCGGTCTCCAGTTTAATAGTCAGCATTTTGTCGGGCCAGTGCAATGCCCGGCCATGCGTGTCTAAATCGCTCATTTCACAGTGATAAGTTCGTCGTCAGGCGGGTCAACTTCGATGGTGATGTCCTTGTATTCGTCAAACAGGCCCTTGTTATGCATTTGCAAGGCAATGGGCCCGGTCTTGCCGGCGGTGGGGTCGTTAAAATCAAGAATCTCGACCGCTTTGCTCCCAACCGGCTGGGCGACTGCCAGACGCGCCGTTCCGGTCTTGGCGTTGACCAGTATCTCAACTCGGCTCCATTCATGAGGATCGAATTTGGGGTGTGGCAGGTGCTTGAATACCGGTTCCTTGTCGGTACCGTGCCCCGGGCGGTAGTCCCAAGGATAACCGGGTGGAACCTGAAACTGGATGCCGCCGAGGGCGTCCAGTTCTTTCTGTCCCGCGATCGGACGCGTGCAAAAGAAAAGAACCGCAGCCTGGTGGTCTGGCTTGCCCGACAAGTGCCGCATCGTGAAAATGAGCCGGAAACTACTGTAATCGTCCTTGGTATAAATGACTCCTCGACCGATGCCCTTGCTGGCCATCGCACCATCTTTGACTGTCCACGCGTCGGCAGGAGACTGAATCCAGCCATCAAGGGTTTTCCCGTCAAAGAGACTGGTTGTCTTGTTCGGTTCACTGCTTCCAGCGGTGGCACAACCGATTATTGCGACTGCCACCAGAATGCCGAGGCTGGGTAAAAAGATTTTTTTCATGTTGTGACAAAAATGAAACCGCCGTTCCGGTCGTCATCTCAAAACTTCGCCCTTTTCGGGAATTCCGGGTTCATCCAAAACCTGAATCCAGGAACCAAGGCCCAAGTGCTCCCAGTCCTGGATGACCCAGACGACCTTGTAGTCCGGTGTGACTTCTACCATCTGCACCGCTTTTTTGATGTCCTGCGGGCCACCCTTGCGCCCGGGAATCCCGTTGCTGCTAATGATCGTGTCACCGTTGGCGAGGCGGGAGATGCCTTGCACGTAGTCCAGCGTAATCCCGGGCAACTGGTTCTTGGTCACTTCCCATACCGTCTTGCCCGTCCGATCAACCTCGCGGACCCAGCCGGCACCGTTCCCTGCAATCAGAATATTTCCGTTTGGCACCCGCAAAGCCGCCCAAGGTGCTTTCGCCTCCACGGTAAAGATCGGCTTCCAATCCTTGTCGTATTCCACCACCTTGTTCAATTCGAGATAGGGAATCAGGTATGTGCCCGCCGAGGTCATGCGCGCATTGCGAATCTGTCCGTGAACAGTCTTCGGGTCGGTTGTGCTAATCGTATCCAGTGCATGCTGCCATTCCACCTTCCCGGTGGTCGTGTTGAACATCATCATCACCGGGGCCGGTAGTCCGTTATTGACGAGCAGTACTCTGTCCAGGCCGATGGGTTGCACCGAGTGGGACTGCGTTCCGGGTGGACTATCCCAATGCCAGACGACCTTTTTATCGGGGGTAATCTCCTCCGCATACTGCATCCGCGTGTAAAGGATATTGCCGTTGGAAAGCATCCAGCAATCGTCAATCTCCCAGCCGCCGCCCGTCTGGTAGGTCCAGACGATTTTCCCGTCCCTGACCAGGGTAATGGCATTGTATCCCTCCCCGCCAAAGAGGAACGGATGCTGCGCCAGCCCTTTGCCTGGCCAGGTGGGCATGTCGGCCGGCTCCTTAATTGGCTTCAGCGGAGACGGTTTTTCAGCCGGTCCGAACGCCGGCACATTTGGTGCGGTATATTTGTCCAAAACGCCCAGCATTGGCGAAGGCGGCGGAGAAGCCGGCGGAGTCGAACAAGCGGTCATGGCCAGCAGGGTGATGCCCATTGCGATAGCCGACATCGCAGTCATAATTCGGGTTTTCATGGATTGTTTTCTTTGGGCAAGCATCAGACCGGCTGCGATTTCAATCGGTGTGACGCCGCCCAAAAGGTTGGTGAGGTCCAAATTATTTCAGAGCCGGGACGGCGGATGCCGGGTAACGCACTACTTTGATTCGATAGATGGACGGTTTGTCCACACCAAACCGGGCTCCGGTCCCTGTTTGATTGTTGGCCCGGGGTTGGGACAGCCCCTAGCTGAGTGAGCATCGTCTCATCGCCATTGAGTCGGCGACACGGAACCCACTGGCCGTCAACGAAGGTCCCCTCGTCGATTGAGGCGACGGTCGCCACTTCCTGCGCCGGCGGTTTGGGCGAAAATGTGATTTGGACATTCTTCCCGGCGACAATATATTCATCTGCCCCGGCGGAAATCACCAGCGCATAACCCAGCGAGGACGCGGCAGTCGTTCCGGAGGGGGCTTCCGGGGTTGTGTTTCGGCTGGTTGGCGTCTGCGGCGCTGCTCCGGGCCCGGCATAAACGATCGCGCCAAGTACAAATGGCACAAAGACTGAAAGAGAAATTCCCGGTTTCATGCAATCTCTGCCAAAGTTAACGAAATGAAAATCCTGCCGAATTTAAGGACTGGATTTGGTGGAAGCGGTTGTCGCTGGCGCGGCTTGAGGATCCTTCGGTGGTTCAATCGGGTAGCCCTTCCAGACCCATTCCAAGGCCTGTGGGAGAGTTTGTGCGACGACTTTGCCGTCCACGTGGCCCGCGCCCTTGGCGTAAACCAGCTGGTAGTGATAGCCTCTGGCCTTCAGCACTGCGGCCATGCGTTCGTTGGCGATGACCCAATTATGAAATCCGGTCGCGGAAGTGGTGGCCCGGTTGTCCTTCTCCCCGACTTCCATCCAGACGCGCAATGGCTTGGCCGGATTTTCCGGGATGAGATGCTCGTGATATTCCCAAGCGCCATGCGGTGACTGCGGGTTGACGGGGGATTGTTGGTTCACATACGTGCCCGAGTAGGTCAGCACGCGATGATAAAGTTCCGGGTGAAACCACGCCATCGTGAACGCCACCGCGCCGCCGGAACTGCCGCCCATGGCCATTCGCGCATCCGGATCCTTGGACAACGTCACGTTGCAGTTCTTTTCCACTTGGGGGAATACTTCCGCCTCCACGAATTCGGCGTATTTGCCCGATACCGTGTCGTATTCGAGCCCGCGCTCACTGCCCGGCCCGTCGCTGCCGGGGCCGCCGCCATTCTGGATCATCACTGCAACCATCACCGGCAGACGGTGGTCGGCGATCATATTGTCGAGAATGTTGGGTAGCTGGTTGTTCCGTGCGCCCTGGGCATCCGCCGTCACGATGACGGGAGCGGGGGTGCCGGGAACATACTGGCTGGGAATGTAAACTGTCACATCCCGCTTGTAGGGAACCACGCCGGGGACAGTTTTGCTGATGCCGGGATAGAACTTGCTGTCGGCCGAATTCATGGTGAATTTGACGACTTTGCCTTTCGGCACATCCGCCCGCGGTCTTTGCTCCGGAGCGTTGGCGTAAGTTGGGCCAAGGGAGTAATCCCCGTCACCAGCTTCGGACGTATAGGGCGGGAGATTAGCGAGCTTGGCCATCTCGGCCACATCGGCGGGTGTCGCCGGGATGCCACCGGCGCGGCCAGTTCCCGCAACCGCAGCAGTGGAAGGAGGGACCGCGCTGGTGGGAGCCGCCGCGGGCGCAGTGTCCGCGGCGAAAACCGGATTAGCCAAAAGGAAGAAGCAAAACATGCCGCCCCGCCTCAATGAGTTTCTTTTCATAATATACCTTTCTTCAGTCAGAGCAGAAAAACGCTGTAATTGGCGGGTGAAAAACTAAATCCCCGACAGCCGGGCATCAGAATCGCCGAAATGGTCGAGCCGCACGTCCATTTTATCCATGAGACTCAGGTAAAAACTGCACAACTTGCGGTTGTCGTCGGTCTCCTTGCTGTAGTCGAGCACGCGACCGGTCTGCAACGCGCCCCCCAGACCGCCCGCGGTGACAATGGGCACCTTGCTGTTGTCGTGCTTGGTGCCGGAAAACATATTGGACATGAACATCAGGCAGGTGTTGTCCAGCACCGTGCCTTCACCCTCGGGCATGGCATCAAGGCGTTGCGCCAGATAGACCATCTGGCTCAAGTGAAAGCGAACTATGCTCTCATAAGCATCCGTGGTGTCATGGTGCGACGCGCTGTGATGGGCTTCGCGCACATTAAGGAATGGATAATAGAGGGAGGAAAGGTCCCGGGCTAAAATGAGGGAGGCCACGCGGGTTTTGTCGGTCTGGAACCCGAGCGCGATAATGTCGCACATCAGGCGGGTGTGTTCGCGCAAATCCTCGGGCAGTCCATTGTCCGGCCGTTTCATGGTGAACAACGGCTGGCCCTTGTCCTTGGCGTTGCTCTCGGCCTTGTCCTTGTCGGCGCGCATGCGCTCAATGCCTTTTTCAACGTCGCGCACGCTGCTCAAATATTCGTCCAATTTCGCCTTGTCGGTGGAACTGATTTGTTTGCTCAGTTTATCGGCGCGGTCTTTTACCCGGTCCAGGACGCTGATGTTGCGCTGGCTGCCGCTGTTTTCGAACAGGCTGTCGAACGCCAGCGAGGGATACATTTCATTGGGCACCGGCGAATCCGCGCTTTGCCAGGAAATGTGCGAACTGTAGGCGTTGGAAAAGTTCGACTCGTGATAGCCGGTCATCGGTTGCTCGCACGCCAGCACCATGCTGGGCTGCAGCGTGTCCTGACCAATATGGTTCGCAATCACCTGGTCCATGCTGGTTCCACTATGGATGATGGCGCCTTTGGCAAAAGGCACGCCGGAGAGCAGATTTCCCGTCTGCGCCGGGTGGATTCCCTGCCCGGTCGCCTTTTTGTTGAACAGGCCATCAATGATGTTAATCTTTCCTTTCAGCGGCTCGAGCGGCGCCAGCGTCTTGCTCAGTTGCATATCCGTGCCATTGCCCTTGGCCGACCACTGGTCGGGGTTAACGCCACAGCCCATAAAGAGGACGCCAAACCGTTTGGGAAATGCCGCCGCCGTTCCGGCTGCCGCGGGGACCGTCGCGGCGGACAACTTGCTCAAGCCGGGCAGCGATTCAAGATATGGCAATGCCATCGTGACGCCGACGCCGCGAAGGAATGTCCGCCGCGAAAGTTTAAAACTGCGTGTCGTATGAGGGGGAGGGGTGTTCATGATCTTTATGGCTTATTGCGTGGCAAGCTCGTCGCGGCCTCGCTTGGTTAAAAATTGCGGACTGGTGACAATGCTATCAATCAAATTGTCGAAGCGAAAATCGTCGGCCGCCAGCTTGGCGCGCATATCCTGGATCAACGCCTCATCGGAGGGAATCAGGCTCCGGCCCAGCGCATAAGCCAGCAGCTTGCGGCAAAAGTTGTCCACGAAATCGTTCTGGCGTTTATCGTGTATATACTGCTGCAAGCCCTTCAAACCGGTGCCCGTGCTGCCGGCGGGGAACGTGGCGCTGGCGTCAATGGGACGACCTGCCAAGTCTTTATCGCGCAGCTCCCCCACGGGGCCGTAGCCCTCAAAAACCAAGCCGAGTGAATCGAACCGCGCATGGCAGGCGGCGCAACTGGGGTTGGCGCGGTGTTGGGCCAGCATGTCCCGCAACGGCAAATCCATCTTGGCTTCGTCATGCGGTAGTTCCGGAACTACGGGCGGCGGCGGCGGGATGCGCTCACCCAGGACGTTTTTCACCACCCAGTTACCACGCTTTACCGGACTGGTCCGCAAGCCCGGAGCGTTTTTGGTTAGAAACACCGCCATCGGCAATAGCCCGCCACGATTGTATTGGCTCGCATCCGCAATGTGCATCCAGTCATCCGGCTGATTGTCGGCCACCGGCATTCCGTAAAGTTTGGCCAGGACGGGATTGGCAAAGGTGTCCTTGGCGTACAAAAAATCGAGGATCGAACGGTCGTTTTGGAAAACATCCAGCATAAAACGAACCGGTTCCTCAAACATCGCTTGTTTCAAATCGCTGGTGAAGACGGGAAAACGATCCAAATCAACCGTGCCAATCTGGTCAAAGTGCCGGAAATCCAGCCAGTTGCCGCCGAATTCGACCGCCAGCGCCCGCGCGCGCTGGTCTTTCAGCATCCGTTGCGCCTGGGCCACGATGATTTTGGGCTCGTGCAAATCGCCCTTCGCAGCATGGTCGAGCAATTCATCATCCGGCAGGCTGGACCACAAGAAATAGCTCAGCCGGCTGGCCAAATCATAGTCCGACAACGGATGCGTGCCCTGGTCGGTTGCGTCGAGATCAATCCGGTAGCAAAAATCGGGCGCCATCAGCACATAGACGACCAGTTCGCGTATGGCGGCTTCGTGATCGAGCCCCTCCTTGTCCCGCAGTGTGTGGTAATACGCCAGCAAATCATCCTTCTCCTCTTTTGCCAGCGGCCGCCGATAGGCCTTGGCGGCAAATTGCAACAAGGCCTCCAATTGACTCGGCTCGGCGTTAAGCCGGGCTTTCTCGACCCCGCGAATGGTCGCGTTAACCCAGTCGAAATAGTCTCCCACGGCTTTGACGGCCACATCGCTGCCGCCCTGCGCCACGCTGAGATAACTGGCCTTTAACTTCATGATCTCGGCCTCCGAGGTAAGGTCTTTGTCCATGGGGGTGTCGGCAGGCGGCGGCTCGTTGCCGTCCGCTAATGCGGGGTCCGCGGCGGCGGGATCCGCAGTTGCCGTGGTTGAGGCGGTGAGCCGCCCGCGCGCTTCGCCGGAACCGCTGAACTGGGCATACATGCGCTCCGTGGTCGAAGCGACGAAATCCATCTCCAGCCACATCTCGTCCAATTGCTTCTGCTGCTTGTCATCCAGCAGCAGTTCGTAGAACGGTTCGTCATCGCGGAAGTAACCCATCACATTATGGAAGCCCGCGCTCAAGTAGCGCCCCTGGTCCTTGCTCGTGTCGAAATAATTTCTTCCGCGGGCTTCCTTGTAAAACATATCGGGAAACACGCTGCAAAACCTGGCAAAGGCCGCCTCATAGAGCGCGCGTTCGCCGGCGGGCACGGCCAAATCCGGATCGCCCGGAGCGTTTTTGACCAACTGCGTTTTTCCTGGGCCAAATGGATTGGTCGCATCAGGTTCGGGGGCGGTCGCTCGCACGGGCGGAGATTCGCCCTCGACCTGCAACTGCGCCGGGTCAAATGTCCGCCGGTGCGTCGCATATTGCACGTCCTTCCAAATCAGCAGCGGCTGCCTGGACGCGTTAACCCCGCCGGCCACGATATTCAGGAAACGCGGCTCGACTTTCTTGCGCACCCGCACCACGTAATCGCGCATCGCCTCGCTGCCCGGCCGCTCCGGCTCCGGCACCGCGGCACTGGGTGTCGGCATTTGCTGCCACATCGCCTGCAGCTTGGCCAGCGGGCCGATCTCCTCTTTTGGCCCCTCGAGCGTCGCCCAAATCGTCGCCAGGTATTTCGGGCTGACTTTGCTGGAAGCCGCGAAATCCGCCAGCGCGGCCGTTGGCCAGCCAAGCTCCGCCCGATGCTTGAACCGCCAGGCGGCCTGGAAATAGTCGGCGTAATCCAAATCCTGTTGATGGTAAAAGTTTATGATTTGCATGACGCAATATTTATCCCGGTCCGTCTCCACGAGCATGGGGTAAGGCGCAAAGGCGAAACCCTCGGGCTTTAAAAACAGGTGATCCGCCACTTCGTGCGCCGCCCCCAGGTATTTGTTTAACAGTGCCGGCGACATGACCAGCGATTCGCCCGAATTGTCAAACCCCGCCATGTTGGAAGGATCCTCGGGGAATTCGCGCGTGGGTTTGATGTCGGCACCCGTAAGGTCGCGGATGCTATAGTCGTATTCCGCATTGCTCAACCGCCGCGCGAGCACGATGCCGGGATCACCGGCATGACGCTTTGCCTCATCGGCACCCACCGCCGCAATCCAGTCGGTGATTTGCTTCCGTTCTTCTGCCGTCGGATACAGTTTGGCGTCCTCGGGCGGCATTTCCTCCGCCTTGACCCTTTTGCCCACAAGATCCCAGCGGGAAAAATCCTTGGTGACTGAAGCCAGGTTGCCATAAGCACTCAAATCCAAATCCCCCTTGGGTTTGTCTCCACTATGGCAGGAAAAACAATAAGCCTTGATGAGCGGATGAACCGTTGCCGTAAAACCCTGCGCAAGCCCCGGGTTGACTGAAGAAGTCGCGGCCACGGGAACGGACGAAGCCGCGCCCAGCGCCAATAGCGCAAGGGTAAGCGACGCACAGAAAAGCAAAGGACTGAGATGGCGGGACCGCATGGGGTGATACGTTCCGAAAAAATGGATAAAGGGGATGGGGGATTTAAGAGGCTTTGCGCATGGGCAACCTTTTCTTCGGACGCCAGCTTTGACCCGTGTCGCGGACGAGGTCGAATTTTCCTAAAACCTCCCGGAGACCAAAATGAATATGGTGTCGGATCGCGGCGTCCGCTTCCGCCGGCGTGCCTGTGGCCAGCACTTCCGTCAACCGCGTGTGAAAATCCGCACCCAAGGTGCGCCGCCGCGCCGCCATGTCGTAAATCCAGCTAAAGACCAGCACCTGCTCCTTCTCAATGGCGTCGCGCAGGGCCGGGCACCGGGCGCATTCCGCAATACGCAAATGCAGCTGCATATGGTAAATGTTGGCCGAGAAAAGAAAATCGCGGTCCACCGTTTCCGCTTCGCAACAGGCGTATAACTGATCCATCTGGCGGCCCATCTGCCGCAGCTCCTGCTTTTCCGCCGGCGTAGCCTGCTCGACAAAAAGCCGCGCCGCCTGGATTTCGAGCGCTTCGCGCACAATGCTGCGGTCGACAATGTCCTGCCGGGTGGGAATGCGCACCCGGGTGCCGACGCGGGGCTTGCTTTCCAGAAGCCCTTCAGCCTCGAGTTGTTGCAAGGCTTCCGTAACGGGCGGAACACTGATGTTGAGTTCCGCCGCCAAATGGCGCCGCGAAAGCGCCAGGCCCACGGGCAATTCCCCCTTAAGAATCTTGTTGCGAATCTGCAAATACGCGCATGCAGCCAGAGAAATAACCCGCTGATCCGCAGAGACCTCGGGCACTGACAAAGCCGGGCCCATCGAAATGACGCGCCTGGATTCCGCCACTAGTTTTTCCTCGAAACGCGCCATAACTGGGGAAACAATTGCTTAAGCCACATCATGGATAAAAACAGATCCAAATGCCGCCAAGGTAATTGATATATCAATTTTGACTATCGGTAATGCACCCGCGCCTTGTCAAGGATGCTTGAGGCCCCTTCCGGGTCGGCGCTTGACAGTCAGAAATCGGTTATATCTGATATATCAGTAATACCCCCTTATGCAACGCTGTTGCCGCTGTTTCCTCATGGCCCTAGGTATGCTGGTTCCGTCGGTCCAAGCCCAACCGATACCTGCTACCCTGGCGGCATTTCCCGTCACGATTGACGTAAACGCCGCCAAATCCATTGGCGATTGGAAGCCGATCTACCGTTTTTTTGGCGCCGACGAGCCGAATTACGCCACGATGAAGGACGGCAAAAAGCTCATCGGTGAGCTCGGGGCCTTGCGCCCAAATGAGGTTTATTTTCGCGCGCACAATCTTCTTACGAGCGGCAATGGCACTCCCGCCTACAAATGGGGTAGCACCAACGCTTACACCGAGGACGCCCAAGGCCGGCCGGTATATAACTGGACCATCCTCGACCAGATTTTCGACACCTACCACGCCGCCGGCATCAAGCCCTACGTGGAAATCGGCTTCATGCCCGAAGCACTTTCTACTCACCCCACGCCCTACCAGCATCACTGGAAGCCCGGCGATCCGGCCAGCGATATTGTCACTGGCTGGGCGTATCCGCCAAAGGATTACAATAAATGGGGTGAACTGGTTTACCAGTGGGCCAAACACTGCGTTGACCGGTATGGCATGGCCGAAGTCGAACAGTGGTATTGGGAAGTGTGGAACGAAGCCAACACTGGCGCCCAAAGCGGCCTGGGTTACCTCTGCGCCCCAGCTCCCGATTACCACAAGCTCTACGATTACTCCATTGCCGCCGTGCGCCGCGCCGTGCCCAAGGCCAAAGTCGGCGGAGCCGAGGCCGCGGGGGATGGCGGCCAATGGTCGCGTGATTTTATCGAGCATTGTTTGACCGGCACCAACTATGTCTCTGGCCAAATCGGCACGCCGATAGACTTTTTCTCCTTTCACGCCAAAGGCTCGACGCCGACCATTGTGGACGGCCACGTGCGCATGGGCCTCGGCGGTCAGTTGCGGACGATCAAAAATGGCTTCACCATCGCGGCCTCGTATCCTCAGACCAAGCCACTCCCCATCGTCATCGGCGAGTCTGACCCCGATGGCTGCGCGGCGTGCATCGGGCCAAACCTCGCCTACCGCCCAGGTGCGCTCTTCGCCAGTTACACGGCGGCCTGTATCCCGCGCGAATTTGAACTGGCCGACCGTCTCGGCGTGAACCTCGAAGGCGCTCTGACTTGGTCGTTTGAGTTTGAAAACGAACCCTACTTCAAGGGGCAGCGCGTGCTCGCCACCAACGGCGTTGATCTGCCCATCCTCAACCTCTTCCGCATGTATGGCAAAATGGATGGCAAGCGCGTCGCTGTCACCAGCACAAACGCCATCGCCCTTGATGACATCATGAAGTCCGGAGTGCGCGGCGCGCCCGATGTCTCGGCGTTGTCCACCCTCGGCAAAGACAAACTTTGCGTCATGGTCTGGCATTACCATGACGATGACATGCCTGGGCCCGAGGCGAACGTGACGCTCAATCTGACGGGCCTCCCGGCCCATCTTACCAGCGCCCGGCTCAGCCAATACCGCATCGATGAAAACCACAGCAACGCATTCACCGCCTGGAAACAAATGGGTTCGCCACAAAACCCCACCCCGGAACAATATGCCCAACTGGAGCAAGCCGGCCAGCTCCAGCAAATGGATGGCCCCGCCCTCGCTCCGATAGCGGGCGGGAACACCACTCTGCAAGTCATCCTCCCACGCCAAGCGGTGGCGTTCTTTGTCCTGAATTGGGCCGCTCCTGGTAATTAAGAAACCCTGCGTTCCTTTGCTGATTCACCTGATGAAACATACCCCTCATCCCTCCCGTCGCTTTTTTCAACGTATGGGTTGTTTGATTCTCGGCTGGGCGGCGTTAAATTCGCAAGCCGCAGACGCACCGCCTCCTCCGACCGCCCCGGCCGCCTCCACGCCAACTGCCGCCGCTCCGGCGGCCACCACTGCTCCGGCGCGTCTCCGGTGGTCTATTCAATTGCTCGACGAACCCGGCATCCCCGAAAAACCCGGCGATCTGCAACGGTGACGTTGGCCGGGTTCGCGCCCGTCTAGTGTGCTTGATTCACGCTCCATATCGTTTTGAATACCCAATCTTAATGAAATCCCCCCATACCCCGCTCGCGTTGCTTGCCATGCAAGCGATGCTTATGCTCACTGGCTGCGCGTCACACGCAGTCGCCCCCGCGACCGTCTCACCCGCGGTCGCCGCCGCTCCGGTGCCCGCTCCTGCTCCCACCTCAACCGCCACCGCCGCGCCAGCCCCGGCCGCCAATGTCACCGCCTCCGCCCCGCCCGCGCCCATGTCCCCCGCTGTCCTTCCCGGCAACGGCCTGACCCAGCATCCGTTCCTCTACGCCGGCGAATGGAATTACCCCAAGAAAACCCAGTCTATCGTCATTGTTCGCGACGGAAAAATTGTCTGGTCGTATGACATTCCCACCAACCTTCCCGGCCCCAATAATACCAAAATCCTTCAGGAATTCAGCGACGCCACCATGCTCTCGAACGGCAACGTCGTCTTCGCCCGCAAAACCGGCGCCGGCGAGGTCACCCCGGACAAGCAGCTTATCTGGAACTACGACGCCCCGGCGGGATTCGAGGTCCACACTATCCAGCCCATCGGCACCGACCGCGTGATGATGATCCAAAATGGCAATCCGGCCAAGTTGATGATCATCAACACCGTCACCAACCAAACCGAAAAGGAAATCGTCCTCCCAACTGGCAACCCCAAAAACGCCCATCCCCAATTCCGCGGCGTCCGCATGACCGCCGCCGGAACTTTCCTCGCCGCCCACATGGACAATGGCAAGGTCGCCGAATACGACGCCGACGGAAAACAAATCTGGTCCGCCCCCGTGCCCTCTCCCTGGTCCGCCGTGCGGTTGAACAACGGCAATACCCTCGTCACCAGCAATCACGGCTTCGCGCGAGAGATCAACCCCCAGGGCGAAACCGTCTGGGAATTCTCCCAAAAAGACGCGCCCGACATTAAACTTTTCGTCATCCAGGGAGCTGAACGCCTCGCCAACGGCAACACCGTCCTTTGCAATTGGTGCCCCAACGCCATTAAGAGCCCCAAGAACTGGCCCGGCTCCGTCCAATTGCTCGAAGTCACGCCCGACAAAAAAGTCGTCTGGGCCCTCCGCTCCTGGGACGAGCCCGCCAATCTCGGCCCCGCCTCCATCATCCAACTCCTCGACCAACCCGGTGTCCCCGAAAAACCCGGCGATCAACTCCGCTAACTCCCCACGCCAAACTTGCCGTCTCCTCCTCCGGGTTTGCCCGAAGTGGAGGCCGTGAACCATTACTCCATGTTTCGTTTCACCCAACATCTGCTGTTCGCCCTCCCGCTGATCCTGGCCAGCGCCTGCGCCGCCGCCGTTACACCCAGTGTTTCCCTCGACGTCACCAAATCCGGCGCGGTCGGCGACGGCGTCACCCTCAACACCGCCGCCATTCAGAAAGCCATTGACTCCTGTAACGCCCAAGGCGGGGGCACCGTCACCTTCCCCGCTGGCCGCTACCTCACCGGCACCATTCAGATCAAGAGCAACGTCACCCTCCACCTTGATGACCAAGCCGTCATTCTGGGCAGCACCAACTCCGCCGACTACCGCAACCTCGACCCGTTCATGGCCGGCGACAACATCCCCCAGGGCTACGCCCTCATTGTCGCCGACGGCGCCAGCCACGTTGCCCTCGAAGGCAACGGCACCATCGACGGCCAGGGCCGCGCCGTCAAAGCCGCGCAAAAACCTTACACCGTCCGCCCGTTTCTCATGCGCTGGCTGCGCTGCACCGATGTCACCGTCAAGGACCTCCACCTCGCCAATCCCGGTGCCTGGACCCTCAATTTCTTCCATACCAGCAATGCCACCGTCGACCATGTCACCATCCGCGCCCGCGACACCGGCCTCGCCAATAACGACGGCATTGACCTCGACTCCTGCGAAAACATCCGCATTCGCGACTGCGATATCGAAAGCGGTGACGACGCGCTCTGCCTCAAGACCACCAGCCCGCTGCCCTGCCGTAACATCGCCGCCTCCGGCTGCCAGCTCTCCACCAAAACCAACGCCCTCAAGCTCGGTACCGAGTCCCTCGGCGACTTCGCCAATATCTCCCTCATCAACTGCCAGATTCGCAACACCGGCATGGCCGGCATCGCCCTCTATTCCGTGGACGGCTCTCATCTCCATGACGTGACCATTTCCAATGTCACCATGAACGGTGTCGCCGTCCCCATTTCCATCCGCCTCGGCGCCCGCCTCAAAACCTTCCGTGCCGGCGATCAGGCCAAACCCGTCGGCACGCTCAGCAATATCACCATTCAGGACGTCCATGTCACCGGCGCCCGGCAAATCGGCCTCCTCATCAACGGCCTTCCCGATCACCCCGTCCAAGCCCTCACCTTGACCAACATCGACATCCAACTCGCCGGCGGCGGCAAAGCCGCCGATGCCGCCGTCCAATTGCCCGAAAAACCCGCCGCCTATCCTGAATACAGCATGTTCGGGAAAGTAATGCCTGCCTATGGCCTTTACCTTCGGCATGTGCGCGGGGTGGATTTCAAAAACATACGCACCACCGTTTTGAAACCCGATGCCCGCCCTGCGATGGTTCTCCTCGACGCCGTGGACGTCACCCCTACCAATTTCGACCCGAATTCTTCGCGGGCGTCCAACCAACCTTCTTCAACTACCCCCTAGGCATCTCCCATGAAATCAATCCGCCCCCAACTCGTCCTCTTCCTCACTGCTGCCGTATTGTCCGGCTCTCTTTGCGCGCAGCCGGTTTCCAACACCACGACCGCCGCCGCGCCCGCTCCCGTCCCGCCACTCCCGCCTCCCGCCGTAAATCCTCCGTCCGATTCGACCCCGCCGCCGATCCTGACTCCCGCCCCCGCCAAAACCCCGCGCTTCAATGGCCCGAAAATCTTCGGCGTTCGCCCGGGTTCGCCGTTTCTCTTTTCCATCTCCGCCACCGGCGATCGCCCCATGCAGTTCTCCGCCGACGGCCTGCCCTCCAGCCTCCAACTCGACCCCGCCACTGGCCGCATCACCGGCAACCTCTCCCAGCCCGGCAATTTCTCCGTCACCCTTCACGCCACGAACGCCCTCGGCCAAGCGAGCCGCCCCTTCAAAATAATTGCGGGAGATGAAATTGGGCTGACCCCCGCCATGGGCTGGAACAATTACAACCTCTCTGGCGCGCACATTGACCAAAAAATCGTTCTCGCCGCCGCTCATGCCTTGGTTGATTCCGGCCTAGCCCAGCACGGCTGGACTTACTGCAACACCGACGACGGCTGGCAGGACGTCCGCGGCGGCGACCTCAACGCCATCCAGCCCAACTCCGGCTTTCCTGACATCGCCGGCATGGTGAAGGAAATCCACGGCCTCGGCCTCAAGGCCGGCATCTATTCCAGCCCGTGGGTCACCACTTACGACCGCCATATCGGCGGCTCCTCCGAAGACCCCAAGGGCGCCTGGAGCACCGCCCTCGCCAAGGCCAACAACCGCGACCACAGTCAAAAACTCCCCTTCGCCATCGGCCAATACCACTTCGCCGTGCCCGATGCCAAACAGTTCGCTCTCTGGGGTTTCGACTACCTTAAATACGACTGGGCCCCCATCCACATGGACGCCACCAAGGAAATGTATGACGCGCTCCACGCCACCGGCCGCGACTTCGTCTTCAGCCTTTCCAACAACGGCCTCTACACCCTCCTCAACGAAATCGGCAACGTCTCGCCCTATGCCAATTCCTGGCGCACTACTGACGACGTCCACGATAACTGGAAAAACGTCAGCAATAGCGCCTTCAATCAGGATCCGTGGGCCCCGTACGCCCGTCCCGGCCATTTCAATGACCCCGACATGCTGGTCATCGGCGTCCTCGGCTGGGGCCTGAATCGCCTGCACCCCACGCACCTGACTCCCGACGAGCAATACACCCAAGTCAGCATGTGGTGCCTCCTGTCCGCCCCCTTGCTCCTTGGCTGCGACTTGACGAAACTCGATGCCTTCACCACCAGCCTCATCACTAACGACGAAGTGCTCGACCTTGATCAGGACAGTCTCTGCAAGCAGGCCACCTGCGTCGCCAAGGATGGCGACATCAACATCTACGCCAAGCCCCTCGATGACGGCACCTGGGCCGTCGGCTTGTTCAATCGCGGCACCACCCCCGCCACCGCCACGGTGAAATGGGATGACCTCAAGCTCACCGGCACACAAGTTGTGCGCGACCTCTGGCGGCAAAAGGATGTGGGCGTCTTTGACGGGCAGTTTTCCTCATCGGTTGCGCCGCATGGCGTGGTTTTGCTGCGTGTTAGCCCAAACAAATAATCGTTGATCTACCCCCCATGAAAAAAATCTGCCTCAATTGCGCCACGGCTGTTTTACTGGCGGGCTGCTCCAGCCCTTCGCCCTCTGCCAAAGTGGCCGCCCCACCGCCTGTGGTGGTGGACAAGGTCGCCGCGAAGCCGCTTTACCATGATCCGGTATTTGACGGCGCGACCGACCCGACCGTCATCTGGAGTCCCGCCGACAAGAAATGGTATATGTTCTACACCAGCCGCCGCTCCAATGTGCCGGGCTTGGCCAACATCGAGTCGATTCATGGCACCCCCATTGGCATCGCCACTTCAAGCGACGGCGGCGCGACCTGGCAATACCTCCGCGACGCGAACATAATCTATAAAGACGCCGTGGCCGACAAAACCTACTGGGCTCCAGCCGTGGTCGAGCACAACGGCCTCTTCCACATGTATCTCGTGTATGTTCCGGGCATCTTTAACGACTGGGGGCACCCGCGCTTCATCCTGCACCTCACGAGCAATGATTTGGTCAACTGGCAGTATGAATCCACCCTGCCACTCTCGCACCCGAAGGTGATTGACGCCGGCGTGCTGCATCTGCCCGACGGCACCTGGCGCTTGTGGTACAAGGATGAGGCCACCGGCTCCTCCTGCGATTATGCCGACAGTCCCGATCTCTATAACTGGACGGACCATGGCCGGGTTCCAGGTCTTTCCGATCGCGGTGGCGAAGCCCCACTGCCTTTCCACTGGAAGGGTCAATACTGGCTGCTCCGCGACATCGGGCAGGGACTGGCGCTTTATCGCTCCGACAACGCACTGGACTGGTCACGCGTGGGCACGCTCCTCGCCGACCGCGGCACCGGCCTCAACGACAACGGCACCGGCCACCATCCGGACATCATCCTCTCCGGCGACCGCGCCTACATGTTTTATTTCGTCGGGCAAGGCCGGCGCAGCGCTGTCCAAATCACCGAATTGCACTATGACGCCGCCAACAACACCCTCACCTGCGACCGTAACGCGCCAACCCTGATCAATTTGCAGCCACCCAAGGACGTGGAGACGGAGTCTAAATTTAACTAGAACTTATCTCGCATTCGCTTTTAGGCAGATTATCGAAACGTCTTTCAGCGCTGCGGCTGGAGCCGTTTAAATGGAAATATAACCATTTTGATATTCTTATATGTCTTAACCATAACAAACTGCGGATTTTATAACGGTTGCAGTATTATTTAAACCGATCTAGTTGCTTTCTCCCGCACCGCTACCCAACCGTGTCAGGAAATTGATCGATTTTTTCCCGCCTTTATCGCATTTGAGATGGGTTCTACTTTCCTTCGTTTTAATGTTCCCCATGTCTATCCTGACCCATTTTACCCCTCTTCCCTTCCTGCGGAGTTTTCCGCTCTTTTTGGTGGCTGCGTTCATCGCTCGTGCCGAGACGCCCTCCCCCTACCAGCCGCCGGCTTCCCCGCGCGCAACTTATAACTTTAATCCCGGCTGGAAATTCATCCGCCAGGATGTGGCTGGCGCCAACGCCGTAGATTTCGACGACTCAAAGTGGGCTGACGTCAGCCTACCCCACACCTGGAACGAGACGGATACCTACCGCGCATTT
>CAZDAQ010000046.1:0-17656 GCA_964503425.1 uncultured Opitutales bacterium | reverse complement strand
GCGTCGCCTGCTGCTCCGCCCACCACCGGATCGCCGCCTGGTCCGCCGCGCTAAAAGTGTTGATCCCCACCTGGAACGATTGCCCGTCCTGCCGCTTTAAATATACCGTGTCATTCACCACGTTCATGATTTGCGCCACAATCTTCTTCCCCTCTCCATTCGTGAACGTATAGACATCCGCCGGGGTCGCCGCCGGCGGCGTGTCAGCCGCCTGCGCCCTTGCTCCCACCCCCAGTAACATCCCCGCCATCATTCCCGCGCACGCCAGCCGCCGCCATTCGCAGACGCAGCCCAGCTGCCGCCATTTTCGCCTCGGGGTCATAAACAGGGTATTCCGAAAAAGCCGAACGCCCTCCTCCATGACAAATAACCCCGCTCCGCGCAAGCCCATCTCCCATCCCCACTCCCACTCCTCCCCGCTTTCCTGGCTCGCCTCCCCAACCCAACCCTCTAATTTCACCTCTTCCAATATTTCCCAACTCACCTTCTCGTCGCCTCTTCCATTTTGCCTTTTTAATTTTTAATTCCGTCCCCCATGCTCACCCTCCACCTCCGCCCCGGCCCACCCGCCCGCGTCCTTCAGGGCCACCCCTGGGTCTTCAACGGCGAGCTCCGCGCCCCCATCCCCGCCGAGGCCGACGGCCAGCCCGCCGTCCTGCACGACCCCCGCGGCCGCCTCCTCGGCACGGGCCTCTGTTCCGCGAAATCCAATATCGCCTGGCGCCGCTACTCCCGCGAAACCGTCCCGTTCGACCGCGCCTTTATTGACCGCGCTCTCACCACCGCCCTCGCCCGCCGCAACTCTGCTGGTGAACCCGGCCCCTACCGCCGCCTCGTCTGGTCCGATGCCGACCACCTCCCCGGCCTCGTCGTTGACCAATACGACCGCGCCCTCGTCCTCCAATCCCTCACCGCCGGCATCGAGCGCCACCTGCCCGACATCACCGCCGCGCTCCAGCAACTTTTCCAGCCCGAGGAAATCATCCTCCGCAACGACGCCCCCGCCCGCCGCCACGAGGGCCTCCCGCTCGAATCCCGCACGCTTTCCGGCCAGCCCTACCCCGCCCGCTGGCTGACCATTGATGGCCTCGAATTCTTCGTGGACCTCCTCGGCGCGCAAAAAACCGGCTTTTACCTTGACCAGCGCGCCCAGCACCGCCGCGTCGCCGCCCTCGCGAAGGGCCGCCGCGTGCTCGACGGTTGCTGCAACCAGGGCGCCTTCGGCCTCCACGCCGCCCGCGCCGGCGCCGCCTCCGTCCTCGGCGTGGACGACTCCGCCTCCGCCATCACCCAGTCCCAAAAAAACGCCGAGCGCAATAACGTCGCCCACCTTTGCCAGTTCGAATCCGCCAACCTCTTCGACTGGTTCACCGCCCGCAAGGATGCCCGTGCCGCCTACGACCTCATCATCCTCGACCCGCCCTCTTTCGCCCCCCGCCGCAACGCCCTCGCCGGCGCCCTCCGCGGCTACAAGGAACTCAACCTCCGCGCCCTCCGCCTCCTCGCCCCCGGCGGCCTCCTCGCCACCTACTCCTGTAGTCAAAATGTGGATACCAACACCTTCCTCAATCTCCTCGCCGACGCCGCGGCCGACGCCCGGCGCGACGCCCGCGTCCTCGAAGTCACGCCCCAGCCCCCCGACCACCCCATCCTCCTCGCCTGCCCCGAATCCCACTACCTCAAAGGCGCCCTCCTCGAAGTCGAGTGACGGATATGAAATTGCCTTTTTCTGGCTGCCGGGGCCGGGGAATCGGGGGTTCGCAAAACTGCCGTGAGATTCCCCTGCTAGCGGCTCAAACATTTCACGTGCCGCTTCTCCCAATCTTCGCGGTTTTCTATTTTGGCAATCTCGGTGAAAAACGATTTTTGGAATTCGTAGCAGGGGTCAGGTTGCCCTTTCCCACTGAGATCGACATGATCGGGAGGTTGGCATGGGGAATGGCCGAATCTGCCACCCAATTTAAATCATCCACCCCTCCTACACCAAATCTGAAAGCCACCCCGGCCCACCCCCCGACCGATTACGTCCGCCCGCCCAGTTCACCACGGCAGCGGCCACGGAAACCCGTAGTCCGCCAGCACCGGGCGGTCATCGGCTGGCGGCGGCGGCTCTTCCAGTCGCGGCACCGGCCCGGTCTCAAACCCATTCGTTTGCGCTTGAAAGCCATGCACCCGCATCGGGTTCGCGTCGAAGCTTTCCTTCAAATTCGGGCTCGCTCCTGTCATGCCTCCTCCGGCTCCTGTCGGCGGAGCCACCCCATTCGCCTGCACGGGTCCCGCCATTGGCTGGCCCGTCCCCGCGGCATCCGGCACGGGCCGCTCAAACGTCGCGCTGATAATCCCCGAATTGAACCGCACCTGCGTGATCACCAGCGTCGCCGCCGGCCCGTTCGGCCCCTCCACCACGAGCTTGTAAGGCATCCACGTCAGGTTCTGCGCCAGTTGCAGGTCCTTCAAGTCCACCACTTCCGGCACCGCCCCCGGTGGCGCATCGCGCAGCTCCAGCCGTTCCGGCTGTAATGCCATTTCTTTCAAATAATAGGTCGCCTTCCGCCCGCCCGGTGACACCACGCTCACCGGCGTCAACGCCTTGTCCGCATTGGCCGCCGGCGTCTCCAGCACAAACTGCGCGTCCGGCGAGCCCGGGTGCGCCAGCCACGTGCCCAGCGGCGCCTGCAACCACAGCCAGTCCCGCGTCGCCTCATCCGCTGTCCATGTCTTGATCGGGCCGCCCGCGCCGCGGTAGGCCACCCACGCCTCCTGTCCGTCGCTGCCCAGCATCAGCACCCCCTGCTTGTTCTCCACCCTAAACCGCACCAGGTTCGGCGCCTTCTTTATCATCTCGAAACCATACTCCCGGCTGCCCAGCGTCAGCGTCCCGAGCAATCGCAGGCTCTTAATCCCATCCATCACTTTTTGCCCGCCCAGCTTGTGGAAATACGCCGTCGCCACGTCCTCGCCCGTCGGCGGCGCCACCGCGACCGGTTTCGCCGGCGTCGCCGTTTTGGCCTTCGGCGGCAATCCGTCGTCTCCGCCATCCGCCGCGTTCCGCTGCACCCAATACGTCACCACGCTTCCCAGCAGGACCGCCACCATGATCAACGCCAGCCCCCGCGCCATCCGGCGCTCGGACGACCGGGTCGAAATGCGCTTGCGCCAGCGGCTGCGGCGGACTCGTGGCATGGCAAAAAATCGGGCGAAGTCCGCAAGGCCGCCCCGCCGCTAGATGTGGATCGCCTCGTGGTGCGTGGCCGCCGCGGCCTCGCCCAGCGCCTCGCCCAGGGTCGGGTGCGCGTGAATCGTCGCGTGAATTTCCTCCCACGTCGCCTCCAGTTGCATCGCCAGCCCGAACTCCGCGATCAACTCCGTCGCGTCGGAGCCGATGATGTGCGCGCCCAAAATCTCCCCCGTGTCCGCTTGCGTGATCAGCTTCACAAAGCCTTCTGCGTGGTTCACCGCCACCGCCTTGCCCGACGCCGTGAAGGGGAATTTCCCGATCAGATACTTCAACCCCTTCTCCTTGCACGCCCGTTCGGTCAACCCGATGCTCGCCACCTGCGGCTGGCAATACGTGCAGCCCGGGAAACGCTCCACCCGCTTCGGCTTGGAATGTCCAAACATCCCGTTCACCGCTTGCACCGCTTCATACGTCGCCACATGCGCCAGCCACGGCGGCCCAATCACGTCGCCCGCCCCGTAGATGCCCTTCACATTCGTCTGGTAGGTTCCGTCCACGGTGACAAACCCCCGGTCGGTCGCCAGGTTCACTTTCGGCCCCAGCAAACCATCCGTGTTTGCCGCTACCCCCACCGCGACCAGCAGGCATTCCGCCGCCACCGTCTCGCGTGTGTTGTCCGCCGCCACCACGTCCAGCTTCACCCCGTCCTTGCCCACTTGGATGTTGTCCGCCTTCACCCCGAGGCGCAGCCCGATGCCCTGCTTCTTGAACGACCGCTCCAGCAGTGCCGACACGTCGTCATCTTCCACTGGCAAAATCTTCGGCAGCATCTCCACCAGCGTTACCTGGCAGCCGAATGCATTGAAAAAATACGCAAACTCCACCCCGATCGCCCCCGCCCCTAAAATCACCATCGAGGCCGGCAGTTTCTGTAATTTCAACGCCTCCAGCGAGGTCAGCACCCGCACCCCGTCCGCCTTCAATCCCGGCAGCATCTTTGCCCGGCACCCCGTCGCCACCAAAATGTTCTTGGCTGACAGCATCCGCCCC
This sequence comes from uncultured Opitutales bacterium, assembly GCA_964503425.1. Lineage (GTDB taxonomy): Bacteria > Verrucomicrobiota > Verrucomicrobiia > Opitutales > JABDGR01 > CAZDAQ01. Next base: position 13,428 of record CAZDAQ010000046.1, on the reverse strand, counting down.
TTCGCCTCCCCTTCCGTGATCTCCACCAACCCCGGCAGCGTCACCCGCGCCTTCCCCACGATATGCTCCACCTTGTTCTTTTTGAACAGCATCCCGATTCCCTTCGCCATCGTGTCCGCCACCACTCGCGAACGCTGCATCACCTTCGCGAAATCCACCGTGATCTTTTCACAGGTAAACCCGAACACCTCCGCATGTTTCATCTCCTGGTAAAGCTCCGCGCTCTTCAACAGCGCCTTCGTCGGGATGCACCCCCAGTTCAGGCACGTCCCTCCTGGCCGCTCCATTTCCACGCACGCCACGCGCTTGCCCAACTGGCCCGCGCGGATCGCCCCCCCGTATCCCGCCGGCCCGCCGCCGATGACCACCAAATCATAACTGTTGTCTTCGCTCATGTTGTGTTCGCTTGCTGAATTTTTATAACTCTGGCGCCACTCACCCACCCGGACGAATCCACGCCAGACGGTCATCCATAAACCCCGCCCCCGCTCCCGTCAATGCCGCGCCCACCTCCCCCGCCACCCGCTCCTTACCCTCCGGATGATTTCGCCGCCTCCGTGCCTGCCGCGCTGCCGCCGTCCGCCGGCTTGGCCGCGTCCGCCGCAGCGTCCGGCAGCCCCAGCCCCTTCCGGCGCACGCTGCGCCGCAGGTGAAACTCCAGCATCGGTCGGATCTTGTCCAGCCACCCCAGCGGCCCGGAAAGCCGCATCTCCAGCATATAATACCCGTATAAATCAATGAAGTAGTCGTTGTATTCCACCGCGTCTTTCACCTTCCCCGTTGCTGGCGCGAAATAATAATCCACCCGCTCAAAATTGCTGCCATGAAAACTCCCTCCGTTGCCCCCGCTGCCATCGGGCGGGAACGGCGTGATCAGCACAAAGCCCTTCGGGTTGCTTTGCCGGATGCCCGCGACATAACGGATGAGCGACGCCGCATCCAGCGCGGGCAGCAGCCCGTGCGGCTTGTAGAGCGTGAAACTCAGCCGCACTTTTGGGTTGTCGCTGTAAACAAACGCCACCGCCTCCCCCGCCCCCGGCGGCACCGTATACCACTCCGTCAGCGGCTCGATATCCCAGGAAAAATCCGGCCCCTGCAAGGTCATCTCCAGCGCGCCCACCCCGTCGAAATTGATGTTCTTCACCACGCATTCAAGCTTCGGGTGGTCTCCCGGCGGCGGCAGCGGCTCGGGCAGCTTCTTCGGATCATCCACGATAAACGGGTTCGCGCTGTCCGGTATCTTTGGCGGAAACGCGGCCACCACATCGCCCGCCAATGGCTTGCCCGCCGCCTCCCCCATCAGCCCACAAATCGCCGCCAGCGCCAGTGCCGCGCTGCGCTTCCACTTCCCCGCGCCCGTCTTGTTTCCCAGGAGTTTGGGGCTTCGGTTCAGCATTCCGTAAATCCTCATAGAATCCTTACTTTTTGCCGCTTCCCCACGCCAAACGCAATCCATGAGTTCAGTTGGCATACCCTCCGCGCCGCCGCCGCTTCCCCTGGATCCGCCTTCGTTAATGCGTCGGCAGCGCCGCAATCGCCGCATCGTATTGCGCCTTGCTCAAAAACGTGAAATTTACCCGGCGGTAGGATCGCGAACTCGGCGTCCCTGGTGGATAATTTCCCGACGCAAACTGGTTGTAGTAACCCCAGTTTCGCGTCGGCGGATTGTAATAGGACGTGCTCCACGGCTGCGCCCCGATCTCGCTCACATACAAACTCACCAGCGACCCGCGGTAGGCGAAGGTCGCGCTCCCCCAGTTTTCCAGAAACCGCGGAAAATTATGCGCCCCGCCGCTCTCGTTCGAGGTCGAAACACTGTCCGACAACACGATCCCCGCCACCATTCCCGCGCACACTTCGTTGTTGATTGCGTTATCCGAGCCGCCCGCCCCCGAGGCTTGCGTGCTGAAACGGTTGCTCCAGCTTCCCGAAAGAATCGTGATCGAATCCGCCGCCAGCGCGCACGAGGGATCCGGATGCGTGCTGTTGTCCCCGTTAATTGCCGGGTTATACGGCGACGCCGGCGTGCTGATGTTCCCGTCCGCGTTGTAATTGCCCGCGATATACATCGCGTTGTTCGTCGCCACGGTGAAGCCGGGCGTTCGCGCCGTCGCGTTCGCGCTCAAGGTCGGATCATTGTAGGTCGGGTCCGGCACGCCATACTTCGGGGCTGCCGACCCAAACGTGTTCGGCTGCGAGGTGGCGTTCGCCAGCACCAGCCCCCAGCCGTCCTGGCTCGTCAGCATCCGGTCCCCGGGATAGGTCGTGTTCCCGACCGTCACGTTCGACAGCCGGCTCGCATCCGGCGCCGCCATCGGAAAGTCCACATACATCACCCCGTTGTAATTGTTGATCGGGTTGTAGGCCGTCGAGTTGGCCGCGTTATAGTTGCCGAAAAACGCCGTCGAGTTCGCGGTGAAATTCGCCGCTCCCACATTGTCATCCAGCACATAGCGCAGCTTCTGCATGTCCACATCCACCGTCTTGACCGTTAAGCCCCTCCGGCCATCGTAGAGCCCCCCCCAGATGCCGGCCGCCGCGCTGGAGTTACCGGCGACAATGTTGGGCACGGATTGCCCCGTCCACGGATCAGTGCTCACGCTACCCGCGAAATTCGCGCCGCTGTTCGGCAGGGTCGAGATAGTTGTCAGGTTGCCCACGGCCGGGCGGAATTTTATCATGTCCTGCAGCGCGCCGGGCGTGTAGTTCCCGGTGGCGTTAAAACTGCCCACGATCATCGTCGCATTCGCCGCAATGGGCTGCTCAATCACGTCTCCTTGATAAATCGTGTCCCCGTAGGTGTCCGTTAGCGCCGTGCTCCCGTTGTAAACCGGCGTGCGCAGCCCCGCCGGATTCACCGCCGTCTTCAACGTGCTCAACGACGTCCAAGCGTAGCCCACCGCGCGATACGTCTTTAAGGTTAGATTGGAACCCGTCGTCCATTGCATCACATTGGTGTAATTGCCATTCGCAAACACTTCCGGCGTCGTGTTGCTGCCGAGGGCGACTTTGTTTTGCGTCTGCGTGATCAGCATGATCGGGTAGTGGGTCCCGTCGGTCAGGTTCCCATTCGGGTCGTTGGTCGGGTCGGCCCCCGGCAGCGTGGCATTCGCCAGTGGATCGGCCTTAATGTTGGTGATGTTCGCGCTGTTCATCGCGGCTGAGTTGGCCAGATTCGCCAGGTTCCCCACTGTCGTGTCGAATGCGGCGTTGATATTGCCGATATTGCCTGAGTAGCTCAAAATGATGATGTTGTTCTTAAAAACCGAGGCGGTGACACCAGGAGCAATTAGGAGTGAATTTAACACTGTCAGGGTTGTGTTGCTCGCCTCCCCCGATCCCGGATACACCCGCACGATCAGTCCCGCCTGCCGCGCAAACTTTTGGTTCTCCCCCGCCCCTTGATGATAGGGGTTCGACGCCGGGTTGAACTGGTTCGGCTCGATGATCGCGTAGGCGTAATTCAAGTTCGAATCCATCACCGCCCCACTGCCCGTGCTGTTATACGCCAGGAAATTGTTGTAGCCCACCACGCTCTGCGTCGGCACCCCCATCGCCCCCGTCAGCAGGTTGCCCCCCCACCGGCTCGTCGCGAACGCCGACCACGTCGAGTAATTCCCCGTAAATGTCGCAGACCGGCTGTCGTAATACGACGACGACTGTTGCTGGCTCCCCGACCCCCGGAAGGGCGTGATATTGCTCCCCAGCCCGTTCGGAATCGTGACCACCGCCCCCGTTTGCGCGCTCTCCGACGACGACCCCCAATTCGTCGGCCACGGAATCAACCCCACGTTGAAATTCCCCGAAGCCGTGACCGGCCCCGAAAACGTCAGCGCATTCTGTGCCACCGCCCAGATGTTCCCATTACAATGCACCGGCCCCGTGATCGTCATCGCCGGCCCCGGGTGAAACTCCAAGTCCATGTTGTAAAAGATCGCGTCCGCAAACAGCGCCCCGTCCCGCACCTCCAGCGCCTCAGCCGCATACGCCGTCTGGTTCCCCCCAAAGGTCGTACTCGCCGACGCCTTCGCATACACATACACATCCCGCGCAAACACCTGTTTGCCCCGCTGCGGGTCGAACTGGTTCGCCGGATTCGTCGGGTCAATGTAGATCAACATCCCGTTCGGGATGATTCCCCCCGTCATCACCACCGACGAGATGTTCACCGGCGTGCCGTTCCATAGCATGTTGCTGATGTTCGTCGGAATCGTCAACGGCTGCGTGATCAATGCGTTCGCCGGGAAATTCGTCTGGTTGTCCCACCGCAGCTTCAATTGCGACACCCCGTATTCCACCGCCGCTTCCGCCGCGTTCTTCGACTGCAGCACCACGATGTGCTTCTCGTTCATCTTCGTCTCGTTCAGCGTCGCCATCATCAGCGGCCCCACCACCAGGCACAACCCCATGGTGATGAACAGCACCATTAAAATCATCGATCCCCGCCGCCCGCCCGGGCTTCCGGCCGGCCGGCCCAAGTTAAACTTGCGTAAGTGTTTCATGGCGCGTTCCTCTTCGTTGAGTTTTTGCATGGATGTGTTCGCCCGCGGTTCAGCCGCGGGGTGATACCGTGAAATTGTAGGTGTCCGTGGCGTGCTGGTTGTTGTTCCCGTGCGCAATCACCCCGTTCACCATGATGCTCTTGCCCCAGTAATTGTAAAACAGGTGCTGGTCCGCCAGCCCCTGCGCCAGTTGCACCACAATCGTGTGGCCGGAAATCGTCGAGGCTGCGTCATTCGGCAGCAGGCTTTCCAGCGTCGCCGTGTGCCCGCCCGTCGGCACCCCCACGCTCTCCAAATACGTGTTGGCGGGAATTCCCCCGTTCGCCACCGTCAGGTCAAACCGCCGCACCGGCATCAATTGCGCGTTCGACGACATCGTGTCCGTCTGCCCCGCCTGGTAGGGCGCCCGGTAATAGCCCACAATCTCATCCACCGGGCAGATGTTGAACGCCAGGCTCGTCGAATTCCCATAGCTCACCAGCACCAGGAAGTCCCCCGAGTTTTCCGGCGTCAGCTGCAGGCTCGCCGAATTGCGCGCCGCCATCGTGTAATTGCTGTACATCACGAAAAAATTCGCCTGGCGCGCGTCACTCGACATCAGGTCCGTCAAATACCGCATGTCGTGGTTGATCTCCCCCTTCTCCTCGCTGATCGTCATCGCCGTCACCGTCTCGTATTGAAACCGTATCACCATCAGCATCAGCACCCCCATGATCGTCGAGGCCACGATCAACTCCGGCAGCGTGAAGCCCCCCGCCCGCTTCCGCCGCGGCCGGGGCGCCCCGCGCCCGCAAGTTTTGCTGCCTGAAATCATGGTGTAAAATAATTTAAGTCGAACGTCCCCGCCCCTAACCCCCGTCCACGTCCGTCCGCGCGATCCGCAGCGAGCCTTTTTGCCGCCCCGCCGCCAGGTAGCCGTTCGATTGAAACTGGAAATCCATTTGGATGATGATCGTCGGCGTCGTCACCGTCGAGTTCGACACCCCGGACGAGGCCGTCGTCACCCCCTGCGAAATGTTCACGTCTATCCACATCGTCATCGTCACCGGCGCCAGCCCGTTCGCCGTGGAATTTCCCGTGCTGTTCCCCAGGTTCACATTCAGGTAGGAGGTGTTGCCCGTCAGGTCTATCATCACCTGCTTTACGTTCCACACATCCCCCGGCACGTCCGTGCGCGCCTGCAGTGTCACCCCTGGCGCCGGGGTCAGGTTGCTGATCGGGCTCACATACAGCGGATCGTTGATCTGGATGTTCGTCGTATCCAGGTAGGACACCCCCATCGTCGGGATCGGGATCGGGTTGGTCGGCCCCGACGTGTCCGCCAGAGTCAAGTTCGACGCCGGGATGCTCTCCATCTGCTCCATATACCCCTCCGCAATCGTGTAGGCCGTGTTCCGCAGCAGCGCCAGTTGCGAATACCGCCGCGTTTGCAGCACCGCCGAGGTCAACCCCACCGCCACGATGGTGAACACCAGCATCCCCATCATCATCTCCACCAAAGTAAACCCTTCCCGCCGCGCGCTCCTCCCGGAGTGCGCCCTTCCCAACAGACTTGCGGCAAACATTTTCAACTGGCCAGCATACTAGGAAAAACCCCTGCAACTTTCAATCCTATTCCCCCCGCGCCCGATTTTTATTATTTCTTTTACCGCCGTTGCTGGCCAGGCCTTTGCATCATTTTCGCCTGCCCTACGCCTCCCGGCGTTAGCCACTCCTCATCCCGGACGCCCGCGCACCCCGCGGATCAACAACCGTTGCAGCAGGATGAAGCTCAACAACAATACCCCCACCACAATCCGGCTCCACGCCGGGCTCAGGTTCCCGTTGAAACTTATCGCCGTATTGATCGTCCCCAAAATCAGCAGCCCGCACAACGTCCCCAGCATGTGCCCCCGCCCCCCCGCCAGCAGAGTCCCGCCCACCACCACCGCCGCAATCGCATCCAGTTCCATCCCCACCCCAAACGCCGGATTTCCCGACCCCATGTAAACCGTGTTCACCACCCCCGCAAACGCCGCCCCCGCGCTGCACAACGCATACACCCCGATTTTCACCGCCCCCACCGGCAGCCCCATCAGCAACGCCGAGGGCTCACTCCCCCCCACCGCCAGCAAATTCCGCCCAAACCGCGTGTGGTGGGCCACCACATATCCCGCCACCATCACCGCCAGCAGCGCCAGCGCGCTCGTCGGCACCCCCAGCTTCGCATTCAACATCCATTGGTAGTCCGACAACTTCTGGTATAGCGGATGGTTGATCGGCGTCGCCTCCGTGCTGATCCAAAACGCCCCGCCCCGGGCCAGGAACATCCCCGCCAGTGTGATCAAAAACGGCGGCTGCTTGAACACCTGGATCATCACCCCCATCATGCTCCCGAACAGCGCCCCCAGCCCCACCGCCAGCACCGCCGCCACCACCGGCGGCACCCCGTGCTTCATCACCAGCGTCGCCATGAATATCGAAATGAACCCCACCACCGCCCCCACCGACAAATCAATCCCCCCTGAAAATATCACCAAGGTCAGCCCTACCGCCACTATCCCCAGCACCGACTGGCTGATGAACAGGTTCACAAACACCCGCTCCGAGAAAAACCCGGGATACAGGCATCCCGCCCCGGCAAATAGCAGGATGAATATCCCCGCCGTTGCCAGCAACGGCAGCCGTTGTTGCAGTGCCGCTTTCATGCCGCCGCCTTTCTCGCCCACAGCCCCGCCGCCCAGCGCCGCATCTTCTCGGACTGCAATAAACACACCGTGATGATCAGCAGCGCCTTCGGCACCGGCGCAATGTCCGGTGGCACCCCCAGGTTATACATCGTCGTTTGCAACGTTTGCAGCAACAGCGCCCCAATTACCGACCCCAGCAGGCTGAACCGCCCGCCCGTCAGCGCGGTGCCCCCCACCACCACCGCGAAAATCGCATCCAGCTCCTTGTATTCCCCCGTCTTGAACGGATCCGCCGCGCTCACGTTCGACACCACCAGCAGCCCCGCCACCGCCGCGCACAGCCCGCAAAACGCATACGCGCACACCTTCACCCGCGCCGTTGCCAGCCCCGCAAACCGGCTCGCCGTTTCATTGTCCCCCGCCGCCTCCACCAGCAACCCCGCCGCCGTCTTGCGCAATCCCGCCCACGTCGCCAGGTAAAACGCCGCCACCAGTACAATTGAAAACGGCAGCATCAGCACATAACCGTTCCCCAAAAACGCAAAGCTCTTGCTATTAATCAGCACCACATTGTCGCCCGTCACCAGTTGCGCGATCCCCCGCCCCGCCACCATCAGCACCAGTGTCGCCACAATCGGCTGCACCCGCGCCCACGCCACCATCACCCCGTTCGCCACCCCGCAGCCCAGCCCCGCCGCCAGTGCCACCACCACCGCCGGCCCGATCATCCAGCCGTCCGGCAAACCCACATGGTGCGCCAGTATCAAAGTTGTCCCAAACAACCACTGGCGCTGCAACAGCACCGCCGCCACCGCTCCCGCAATCCCCATAACCGACCCCACCGACAAATCAATCCCCCCCGTCGCAATCACCAGCGTCATCCCCAAAGCCAGCAGCATCGTGATTGCCCCGTGGTTCAGGATATCAATTAAAAACCCGTAAAAATGCCCCCCCTGCACTGTGATCTTGAAAAATGCCAGGCTCCCGTCATGCGCCACATTCAACGTGGCCAGCACCAGCAAGCCCGCCAGCGGCCAGACCGCCGGCGAGTGTCGCCATCCGCTCAAACGCCCCGCGCTCATTCGCCGCCCTCCCCGCCGGCCATGATTCGCATCAGCCGGTGCGTATCCACCTCCGCGCCCGTCAACTCCGCCGCCTTGCGCCGCTCGCGCAGCACCACTACCCGCCCGCAGTTGCGCACCACTTCCTCAATCTCCGACGATATGAATAGCACCGCCATCCCCTCGCCCCGCAGCTTGGCGATCAGCCGCTCGATCTCCGCCTTTGCCCCCACGTCAATCCCCCGCGTCGGCTCGTCCAAAATAATCAGTTGCGGCTGCGTCACCAGCCACCGCGCCAGCAACACCTTCTGCTGGTTCCCGCCGGACAAGTTCTTTATCGGCGTCTCCGCGCTCGCCGTCTTGATCCGCAGTGCCGCGATATAATGCTCGCACAGCCGCGCCTGCTCGCTGCGCGACAGCGTTCGCCACACCCCGCGCTTCGCCTGCAACGCGAAAATCAAATTCTCCCGCACCGACAAATTCGGCAATATCCCCTCCGTCTTCCGGTCCTCCGAGCAAAACGCCAACCCCAGTGCCACCGCCGCCCGCGGCGACGCCACCCGGCTTCGCACCCCGTTCACCGTGATCTCCCCGCTGTCCGCCCGGTCTATCCCGAAAAGCAGCCGCGCCGTCTCCGTCCGCCCCGCGCCCAATAACCCCGCCAGCCCCGTCACTTCCCCGCGCCGCAAATCCAAATCCAGCGGCTGCACCGCCCCGCGCCGGCCCAGCCCCCGCGCTGTCAGCAATGGCGCCGCGTTCTCCGCCACCGGCGCCTCTGCCGCGCCTTCCGTCCGGCCTTCCTCATCCCGCACCTCGCGCCCGAGCATCTTGCTCACCAGCGCCAGCCGCGGCAGTTCCGCCGTCATATACTCCCCCACCAGTTCCCCGTTCCGCAGCACTGTAATCCGGTCCGACACCGCGTAAACCTGGTCCAGAAAATGCGTCACAAACACGATGCCCAGCTTCTCCTCCCGGAGCCGCCGCATGATCTTGAACAGCTCCGCCACCTCCTTCTCGTCCAGGCTCGCCGTCGGCTCGTCCAGAATCAGCGCCTTCGCCTTCAGATCCAGCGCCCGCGCAATTGCCACCATCTGCTGCAACGCCAGCGGCAGCGTCCCCAATTCCGCGTCCACGTCGCACGCAATCTCCAGCCGCGCCATCGCCTCCCGCGCATGTCGCCGCAGCGCCCGCCAGTTTAAAAATCCCCACCGCCCCGGCTGCCGGCCCAATCCGATGTTCTCCGCCACCGACAGCGTCGGTATCAAGTTCACCTCCTGGTAAACCGTGCTGATACCCAGCCGCTCCGCCTGCTTCGGCGATCCCGCGTGGATCACCTCCCCCGCCAGCCGCATCTCCCCCGCGTCCGGCCCGTAAACCCCCGTCAGCACCTTGATCAGCGTGGACTTCCCCGCGCCGTTCTCCCCCATCAGCGCGTGGATCTCCCCCGCCCGCACCGTGAAATCCACCCCCGCCAGCGCCACCACGCCGGGAAATTTTTTCCCGATGCCGCGCAGGGTCAGTAGGGGCGGAGGCTCCACGGTGGCGCAAAATTCGTTCGTTCGCTTAATACTGCCGCGTGCTCACTGCCGCCGCCGCATTCGTGCTGTCGAACAGTTGGTCCTTGTTGTAAGTCACCGCCGGCACCGTCCCGCCCGCGACGATTTTTTGCGCCGCGTCGTAAATCAAGGGGCCCGACAGCGGGTTGCACTCCACCACGCAATTGATCTTCCCGTCCGCCACCGCCTGCACCGCCTCCTTCAGCCCGTCAATCGAGACCACCATCACGTCCTTGCCCGGCTTCAGCCCGGCTTCCTCGATCGCCTGGATCGCCCCCAGCGCCATGTCGTCGTTGTGCGCATACACCACGTCAAAATCATGCCCGTATTTCTTCAGGAATGCCTCCATCACTTCCTTCCCGTTGGTGCGCCGGAAATCCCCGCTCTGCGAGTCTATGATCGTCAGCCCCGGATACTTTGCAATCGCGTCCGCAAACGCCTGGTGCCGGTCTATCGCCGGGGCCGACCCCGGCGTGCCCGAAATCTCCAAAATGCGCCCCTTCCCATTCGTGTGCGCCGCCACCCAGTCGCCGACCATCTTGCCTTCCGTCTTGAAATCCGAACCGATAAAGCACGCATACAGCGTCGGGTCGCTCACCACCATCTGCCGGTCCGAGTCCACCACCGGAATGTGCGCGCGCTTCGCCTCCTGCAACACGGGCTCCCAGCCCGCCTCCACCACCGGCGCAATCACAATCACGTCCACCCCCTGCGCGATGAAGTTTCGCACCGCGGCGATCTGGTTCTCCTGCTTCCCCTGCCCGTCTGAAAACTTCAGCGTGATCCCGCGCTTCGCCGCTTCGTCCTTCATCGAATTCGTGTTCGCCGTGCGCCATGCGCTTTCCGCGCCGGTCTGCGCAAAACCCACCGTCAGCGCCTTCCCTGCCGCCGGCGTGGACGCCGCGGGTGTGCTGGCCGCCGGAGCGGCTGGGGCGCTTGCTGTCGTGTCCGCCGGCTTCGAGCAGCCGGCCAGCAGCGCGCCGGTCATCAGCGCGCCGAGGTGCATATTGCGAACAAACTTTCCGAGGAGGTGGGTCATGGGGGTCATGGGATTAGGTAAAATCAGGGAAATAAGACCACATTAGCGCGGTTGCAAGCGATACAACACCACCGACAAAGCCGGCACGTCCAGCGTTTGACCCGTCAGCGTCACATCTTTCTGGTGAATGGTCACGTTCGGCGCCTGCCCCGGCACGTTCGCGCTCATCGGGTCGCCTTTTCTGTCGCCGATCACCCACACCTGCGCCTGGTCCTGCACCGTCACATTGCCCAGGTCCAGTGTCACCGCCGCCGCCGTCGTCTGCGGGTTTACCACCGCGACCGTCAGCACCTTCCGGTCCGCCGTCCACGCCGCCGACACATCCAGCCCCTCCGGCTGTTCCGCAATCGCAATCGGGATGCTCCCAAACTGGTGCCGGTAAAGCAGCAGCGGCAGCGCCGTCGTGTCAAACGCCACCGCCGTCGGGCTCGTCTTGATCGCCCCGATCACGTTCACCGTCTGCGCGTAGTTCGCCATCTCAAAAATGTCCGTGTTCCGGAAATACTCGTGCAGCCCCTTCGCAATCCCCAGCGCGTCCTTCAGGTGATACTGCACGCCCAGCTCCCCATACAGATAATTGCCATACCAATAATTCCACTCGTCCATCGCCACCATGATATTCTTGCCCGCCAGCTCTGGAATGCTCGCCCGGTATCCGCGCTGCGCGTCCGCCACCCGCTTGATCTCGTCCGCCAGTTGCGCCACATGCGCCGGCACGTCCGTCTTCTCCTTCACATACACATGCTCGCTCAATAGCGTCATGTCCGCCGAGCAAATCTTCAGCATCGTCTCGTCCCACTGGCCGATGCTCCCCACCGCCACCAGCTTGATCGCCGGGTCCACCTTCCACATCGCCGTCGCCACGTCGTTGTGCTTCAGCACGTATTGCTCCAGCGGCATGTGCCCGAGTTGCCAGTTGCCAAACATCTCGTTGCCCACCGCCCACCAGGTCACGTGATACGGGTCCGGGTGCCCGTTACCCGCCCGCAGCTTGCCCATCGGGGTGTCCGTCGCGCCATTGCAATACTCCACCTCCTGCGCCACTTCCTCCATCGTCCCCAGCCCCGTGTTCACCGAAATATACGGCTGCGCCTGCAGCATGTCCATCAGCTCCATGTATTCGTGGATGCCCACGTCGTTCGCCTCCACCCCCGTCCACGCCGGGTTCTTGCGCGGCGGGCGCGAATCCCGCGGCCCAATGCCGTCCCGCCAGTTGTAACCGCTCACAAAATTCCCCCCCGGCCAGCGGTAAATCGGCGCGCCGAGCTCCTGCAACAGTGCCACCGTGTCCCGGCGCCAGCCTTTCACATTGTCCGCGGGCATCAGCGACACCGGCCCGATCTCAAACGTCCCTGCGCCCTTCGCCAGCACCGCCAGCCGCGCATTTTGGCAATCCGCCGGCGCTGTGAACTGCAACGGATACGTCAGGTAATCCCCGGTCAGCTTGTTGATGGACTGCGTCAGCACTGTCCCGTCATCCAACACCAGTTGCACGGTCACCGGCCCCGCGCTCGCGTCCCCGCGCAAAATAATCCGCCCCGTGTATTGCATCCCTTTCACCAGTTGCAGCCCGTCCTGCGAAATCCCGCCCGCCGTCCCATCGCCAGCCAAATGCACCAGCGGCTCATGGTTCCCCGAAAACGGATGCTCCGTGTCCATCGTCACCGTCCCCGCCGGCCCGATCACTCGCCACGGCGACGCCCCCAGATACAAATACGGCCCCGCGTTCCACTCAGCGGCACTCCCCACCTTCCACGGATTATACGCGTCCTTGACGGCAAAATAGAACTTCCGGTCCTGCAGCATCTCCGCCCAAATCCCCCCGTAAATGCACTTCCCCAGATGCTCGATGAACTGCCCGTATATCAATGGCGAGATCGGCGGCAGCGTCTTGTCGGTGTCCATTTTGACCACCGTGGCCGCCAGCAACTGGCCGCCGAGCATCAGTCCGCACGCCGCCAGCACAGTGCGTTTTGCACAATTAAGCAGGTTCATCTTGGGGTAAGAGAAACCCCGACGATGACAACCCCCGCTACCCTAGGCAAGCCCGACAATTCCCCCCTCTGCTCTTTCTCTCTGCTCCCTGCTCCTTCCTCTCATGCCCCTCTCGCCCTGTAATCTTTTCGTCAAAAATCCCTTTTTTACCCAACGGCCCTTAAATCCGTGTTATCCTTGCCGATAATCCTCCTTATGCGCACCCGCACTTCCTCGATTTCCCCGTTCCAAAACGACTCCGCTCCGGCCCGGCCCTCCTCGAAGGCCTCCTCCAGCCAGCCCAAGCGCCGCCCAGCCGCCAAGCGCCCGGCCAAGCCCTCCGCCCCCCTCCTCTTCGGCTGGGACATGGGCGGCTGCCTGAGCTAGAGGCCGCATCACTGGCCGGCTTGGCCCGCGTAGCGCGGAGCTTTAGCCCGCGCTCTCTTCCGTGAGGCCACAGTCTTGCTGCGCCCTTCTTCGGTAGGGACATTTTCTCTAAACGTCCGCTCTTCTGTCCAGCAGAGGCCTATTCCCTTGCAAAATACCGCCCATAGTGTTGCAGTTAAACCACCTTCTCGACTTCGGCTATGCGGGCATTAGGTCTTATCTCTTCGTGGTTTGTGACAG
>CAZDAQ010000045.1:0-17916 GCA_964503425.1 uncultured Opitutales bacterium | reverse complement strand
AGAAGAGCGGGTTTTTGGACGAGCTGGGGGCGGGGAATTTGCCGGGAACGCTGGAGCGGGGGGTAGGTGATTTGATTATCGCGGCAGTTAGCAAGATGTATTTCTAACCCATTTATTTGTTCTTCCAGAGATCGTAGCCGTCAAGCCATGCTTGCAACCATTCCTCAAGATGCCAGTTTTCATTCTGGAACTGCTTTAGCGCGTCAAGATTCGGGTCATGTCGAATAACCGACAACGAAGGAGTGGAACAATCCACACAACTACGAATTGCGCACCCCCAATCTAGAATGGGAAGGAGCATATAAGGCCATGAAAAAGCCGGATCCTCTGGATCGCCTTTTCTGAGCAAGTTGTAGAGGTATACGACGCTTTCGTCCGGGTGCCACTCCGTCCCACCGATTAGTCCGTAGAACCCGTATCCAGGCCCAAATCCGCCATTGCCAATTTCAGAATAAAGACGCCGCAATGGCTCTGGAATTGAAAAGCCTAAAGCATATTCGGAGTCTCTTAGGTCTTTTTCAGAAGCGGGAGGATTTGCGCGCTGTTTGCGTGCCGAATCTTTTAGCCTCTGGAGGTCAAGTGGCATTATCAGCCCAACCGTTGGTGTTTAGCAGCAATTTCGTTGACGACAGCTTGCGACGAAAAGGAAGGTTAGCGCGGCGGATCTTCGTTCACCGCGGGGTCGGCTGGCCAAGGACGGACGTCCTTGGTGAGGGCGGCCGGGTGGATCGAATAGTTGATTGCGGAAAGGGCCTGTTTACGGGCGGGATTCAGGCGCGCGACTTGGAGGCACAAGTCGCGGAGGTCACTGACCTTCCGAAGCATTTGGTCCACGTTGCGCATTTTCGATGGCCACTATATCAGCTTGATCCTGCTGGGAATTACGAAATTTCTTGAGCCAAATCAAATGTTCTTTGGCGGCGAACCGGATTAGGCCAGCCGCAGTTTGGGCGATTTCGGCCTGTTCCACAATTTTGGTGTAGCGCTCCTCATCGCTAACCATGACGTCCACGACCATATGTTCCCCCTGTTCAAAGCGGCTGAATCGGTGGACGGTTAATTTCGTGTTTTGAAATGTCCAAGGGGTGGCTTCGATAAGATAACCGGCGTGGCGCATGGCGGAGCGAATCAATTCGATATCGCGGGCCAGGAATAGAAAGTCCAAGTCATCCGTCGCGCGTGGGCGAGCATGGTAAGCCACCGCCAGTCCACCGATGGTGGCATAGGGGATGTTTTGGCAGTTGAATTCCTCCACCAGCCGGATCAATTCGCCATAAAGGGAAATGGGCATGGGATGGTCGAATAGATTATCCGATTGGCGGCAGGTTGGAAGAGAAGAAGCGCGGGCTGAAGCACCGCGCTACTAAGATGGGCCGTCACTTTGCTGTCCAGCAGAGACGCCCCTACATTTAGACGTCGTAATAGAGGTGGTATTCGTAGGGGTGGGGGCGGAGGCGGACGGCGTCGTATTCGGATTTTTTGAGGGCGATGAAGTTTTCCAGGAAATCGGCGGAGAAGACGCCGCCCTGGAGGAGGAAGGCGTGGTCGGCCTTAAGGGCTTCGAGGGCACCCTTGAGGGACTCGGGGACGGTTTTGATTTTGGCGGCTTCGTCGGGCGGGAGGTCGTAGAGGTTTTTGTCCATGGGCTGGCCGGGGTCCAATTTGTTTTGGATGCCGTCGAGACCGGCGAGGAGCATGGCGGAGAAGGTGAGGTAGGGGTTGGAGGCGGGGTCGGGGCAGCGATACTCGACGCGCTTGGCCTTGGGGCTGGGGCTGTAAGTCGGGATGCGACAGATGGCGGAGCGGTTGCGGGCGGAGTAGGCGAGGTTGACGGGGGCTTCGTAGCCGGGAACGAGGCGTTTGTAGGAATTGTTGGTGGGGTTGGTGATGGCGCAGAGGGCGGGGGCGTGGTGGAGGAGGCCGCCGATGAAGTAGAGGGCGTTCTGCGAGAGGCCGGCGTAGCCGTCGCCGTGGAAGGTGGGTTTGCCGCCTTTCCAGAGGGAGATGTGGGTGTGCATGCCGGAGCCGTTGTCGCCGAAGAGTGGCTTGGGCATGAAGGTGGCGGTTTTGCCGTGTTTGAAGGCGACGTTTTTGACGACGTATTTGTAGAGGCACATTTTGTCGCCGCAGGAGAGGAGGGAGTCGAAACGGATGTCAATTTCGGCCTGGCCGGCGGTGGCGACCTCGTGGTGCTCGCGCTCGATTTCGATGCCGAGGTCCATCATGGTGAGAATCATCTCGTTGCGCAGGTCCACCAGTTTATCATTGGGGGCGACGGGGAGGTAGCCTTCCTTGTGGCGGATTTTGTAGCCGAGGGAGGGGAATTCCTCCTTGCCGGTGTTCCAGACGGCTTCGTTGGAGTCCACCGAGTAGAAGGTGGAGTTGCTGGCGGAGGCGTAGCGGACGTCGTCGAAGATGAAGAACTCGGCTTCGGGGCCGCAGTAGCAGGTGTCGGCGATGCCGGTGGTTTTGAGGTAGGCTTCGGCCTTGCGGGCGATACCGCGGGGGGAGCGGTCGTAGGATTCGCGGGTGAGGGGGTCTTCGACGTCGCAGATGAGGGAGAGGGTGGGATATTTGGCGAAGGGGTCAACGAAGGTGGTGTTGGCGTCGGGGAGGACGAGCATGTCGGAAGATTCGATGCCTTTCCAGCCGCGGATGGAGGAGCCGTCGAAGCCAAGGCCGTCGGTAAAGACGCCTTCGGTGAGCTCGGAAAGCGGGATGGCGAAGTGCTGCCAGGTTCCGTGGATGTCGCAGAACTTGAGGTCAACAATCTTGATGTCCTTGGCCTTGGCCAGGGCGAGAACTTCTTTGGGGGTCATCATGGGAGGAGGGAATTTTTTTGTTCGATGCCAACGGAAGATTAGGTATGGTGGGAGGGGTCAAAAGTGTCAACGAGAACGCTTTTGGCGGGCCACTGATTTTTTCAATTCCTCCTTCCGCAGGTTTAAATGTCATCCACCCCCGAACCAGTCTATTTGCCGAAAACCCGTCCGCCGGAGCGGTCCATCACGGCATCCGGGAGGACACAGATGACGGCGTGGGCGACGGTGGTGCTGGGGGGGATTATTTTGGCGGACAACGTGTTGGAGTTGGGCGGGATGGTGCCGGAGGCGCGGGAGCTGACGGCAGGGTTAATGGCGGTGCTGGTGATTTTGCACGGGGTATGCCTAGCGTGGGAGCGGGGCAAGGTGGATGATGCGGCGGGATTGCGGCTGCCGCGGTGGCCGCTGTGGGCATTACCGTTCGTGTTGTGGCTGGGTTATGGGTGGTGGACGGATGGGCAGGCACCGTGGGCGTCACGGGAGACGTTTTTTTTGGCCGTGCAGGCGTGGCTATTGTGTTGGGTGGTGGCGGCGACGCCGGGCGGGCGGGTGCTGTCGTGGGCGTGGTTGTTGGTGTTGGGCGCGGTGGCATCGCTGGCGTTTGTGACGGCGGCGGCAATGCAGCGCGGAAGCCATATTTTATGGCTGCCTCTGGGGCGGGTTTTGCCGGAGGCGTGGGCGGGGCGGTGGACGGGGACATTACCGACACCGGGGGCGTTTGGGGGGTTGATGGTGCTGGCGGCGGGGCCGTTGCTGGTGATGGCGTTTTCGCGGCGGCTGGGGGTGGAGTGGAGAATCGTCGTTGGTTATGTGGGGATGATGCTGCTGCTGGGGGCGCTGGGCTCGGAGGCTTTGGGGGCATGGATGGGGGTGGCGTTTATGTTTCTATTGTTACCTTTACTGGTGGGCATAACTTCGACGCAGCGGCAGGTAGCATGGGGGATGGTGATGATGTTGCTGGGGGGATTTGCCTTTCTGTTGGTGGTGTTGCGGCAATTTGATAACGGGACCATGGGATTATTTGCGGGTTTGCAGGGCGGGGAGCCGAGCCTGAGTGAAGCGTGGCAGACGCTGAACGGGGCGTGGCAAGGGAATGGGTTGCGCGGCGGCCATGGGGCGCCCTATGCGGAGTTAAGCCTGGCGGCGGGGGTGACGGGCCAGGGCGGGGGGTTGAGTTATGGATTGGGCGACTGGTTGGATTTGGCGACGGTGTGGGGGGTGGTGGGGGTGGTGCTGGCGGTCACGGCGCTCGCGGGTTTGATGAGCGCGGCGTGGATCGGCTGGGCGAAACTGCCTTTTCTGGTTTTGCCAGGAGGAGCGGGAACGGCACCACGGCGGGTGCGAAAGCATTCACCAACGCAGCCGTCCTATACTCCGGAATCGAAGATCATGCTGGCGGCGGGGTTGCTGAGTCTTTCGGCTTTTGCGGTGACGATGCTAACCTCGCGGACGCTGAACATCCCGGCAGTGGCATATGCGCTGGCGATTGTAGCGGGGGTGCTGGCGCGGAATGTGCCGCAGCGCGGGGGCTCATTACGATTGGAGCCGATGACGCGATGGGTGGCGGGATTGGCGCCGGCGTTGCTGGTGGCGGCGGGGCTGGCGGGGATCGTGGGGCCGGCGGCGTTTGCCGACGGCAAGCTCGACCAGGCGACGCGGCGGCTGCAGGAAATAGCGGCGCGGCCAAATACGGTGCAAAAGGATCAGGCGCTGATCAGCGACGCGGAGGATGAATTGCGGAAGGCGAATGGGGCGAACCCGAAGAGCGCGCGGATCTGGACGGAGACGGCGTGGCTGCATTTAGAGCAGTCGTTGTTCGACCCGGCAGGGTTCGACGCCTTCAGCCAGCAGGCGGAAGAGGCGGCGGGGCGGGCGGTGGAAATCGCGCCCGAGGCGACGAAACCGCGGGTGACGCTGGGGATGGCGTATTTGATCAACAACCGGTTGAGCGAGGCGGAGCTGCAGGTGCGCCGGGCGCTGGACATCGCGCCCAACAATCCTTTGGTGCAGTATTATGCGGTAGCGGTGCTGGCGCTGGAGCCGGCAAGCCGGACGACGGCGAAGCAGTTGGTGGAGATGGTGGAGGACGGCACGTATCCCATGGAGCATGTGCAGCGGGTGAAGGCGGCGTATCAATGGGGTGTGACTTCGAAAGTGTCGCTGGACGGGGAGCGGCAGCGGCCACTACCGCCACGCTATGTGCCGCCAGCGCCCTGGCCGCCGTTGACCGGGCTGAACCAGGAAGAGGCGGCAGCCCAGGCGCCGCAGCCGCTATCCGTAAAGCCGGAAAAACTTATGTCGGGCAAACCCGGCAGCGCGCCGCCGGGGAAGGGGCCGACCTGGAGCAGCGGGCCGGGCAACGCGACGACCATGCCTTGAGGCTTGAGTCGGAGGGGATTTTGGAGACAAATGGGGCCGCAAGATGGCTGCCGCTCACCGCTTTCCCCTGCGTCTGGCACTGTTGTTGACGGTGGTGCCGGTGGGGTGGTGGCTGCTGGGGCGCACGGACACGGTGGGAGGGCGGCTCAACAACATCGCCATGGAGTGGATGTATGGCTTCCGGGGGGAGATTCCGGCGGTGGACAAGACGAAGCCGGGAAATCCGCAACTGAATGTGGTCTATGTGGACATAGACGGCCCGACGGTGGCGGCGCTGGGGGACCGGCCATGGTCGCGGGGGCAGTATGCGGCCATCATGGACGATGTGTGCAAGTATGGGCAGCCGAAGGGGGTGGGCCTGGACTTCATATTGTCGCCCACCGGGTCGGCGTCGAACATGCTGGATCCGAAGAAGGTGAAGGAAGGCAACGATTTGATGGGGGAAGTGGTACGGACGTATCCGCAGGTGGTGCTGGCGATAAAATACTCCGACAGCCCGCAACCCTTTGCGAGCATGATGGCGGAGGTGATGAAGCACGCGCCGACGGATGACCCGGCCGACCAGCCACCGTATTCGAACCGGTTCTCGAAATTTCCCTTCATTTACAAGGGGGCGGACAACCCGGTAAAAAACGGGTATCCGGAGAGCCCGACATATCCGCTGATAGATCAGGACCATGATGCGGTTGGCCTTGTGAACACGGCGCCGGACTACAATCCGGGGGGGCTGGCGGATGATGTGCCGCGGTGGATACCGATGTTTGCGGAGACCTACGGACCGGAGCACACGCTCAACCTGATCTACGGGAAAATCATCCATGACGAGTTGAGCCGGGACAGCATGGGCGGCGATGAGAAGCAGGTATTCCTGATGTCGCCGGAGGGGTTGGTGCAAATCCCGACGATGCAGCACAAGGTTTTCTACAACATGGCGGTGGAACTGGCATTGCGCTACCTGGGGTTGGACGACAAGAGCGTGCGGCGAACGCCGGAAGCGCTGGAGGTGATGAGGCCCGACGGCACGATGGCGCTGCGGATACCCCTGCGCGACGGGCAACTGGTGGAAGTGAACTGGTTTTCGCACTGGATCAGCCCCTACAATCCGAGGGTGAGCGCGGTGCAGGTGACCGTCAACGCGGACGTGCTGGATTCGGCCACGGCCACGCCGGAGCAAAAGGCGAAGGCCCGGGAGTTTTTCGAGAAGACGTTTAAAAAGGACGCGATTGTGTTGATTGGGCCGGTGGATGACACGTTGAAGGACATATCGCCGTCGCCTTTCGATGCGAACCCGGTGCCGGAAGTGGGGGTTTACGGGAACTTGCTGAAGACGTTTTTCTCAGGGGAGTATATCCGGCACCCGCCACCGTGGGTGGATCCACTGCTGCAATTCGGGCTGACAGCGCTGGTGTGCACGCTGGCGATGTATAACCGGCGCGGGGCGACGGTGGCCAAGCTGGGGGCGGTGTTGGTGCTGGTAGGCTACATTTACGGCGTGCTGGAGGCGTTTGCGCAATTCAACCTGGTACTGCCGCTGATTGTGCCCGCAGGGTCGGCCTTCACGACGGCGTTCGCCGGGGCGATTGTGCGGCTGATTGACGAGGAAAAGCAGAAGAAGCGGATCAAGGGGATGTTTGGAACGTATCTGGCGCCGGAAGTGGTGAACGACATGGTGGAATCGGGACAGGAGCCGCAGTTGGGCGGCCACAACGTGGTGCTGACATGCTTTTTCAGCGACGTGCAGGGTTTTTCCACATTCTCCGAAGTGATGACGCCGGACAAGTTGACGAACTTGATGAACGAATACCTGACGGCGATGACGGATATATTGCAGGCGGAGCGCGGGTCGCTGGACAAATACATCGGCGACGCGATTGTGGCGATGTATGGGGCGCCGGTGGATTTAAAGGATCATGCGCTGCGGGCGTGCGTGGCGACGTGCCGGATGCACGCGCGGCTGGGGGAACTGCGGCAAAAGTGGATCAGCGAGGGCGACAAATGGCCGGAGCGTGTCCACAAGATGCGGATGCGGATCGGGCTAAATACGGGCCAGGCAATTGTGGGCAACATGGGTTCGGCGAACCGTTTCAATTATACGATGATGGGGGACACGGTGAACCTGGCGGCGCGGTGCGAGAGCGGGGCGAAGCAGTTTGGCGTTTATGCCATGTGCACGGAGGACACGCGGAAGGCGGCGGAGGCGCAGGGGGGCGGGGTGGTGTTCCGCCGACTCAACCGGATCGTGGTGAAGGGCAAGACGCAGCCGGTGGAGGTGCACGAGATTACGGCCCTGAGTGCGGAAGCCACGCCGGAGACGCTGCGCTGCGTGGAATTGTTTGAGCAGGCGCTGGAGCTTTATTTCGCGCAGAAATGGGACGAGGCCAAGGCATTGTTTGCCGAGGCGCAGAAGCTGGAGCCGCTGCAACCCGGCCGCGACCCCGGCGTGGCGCACAATCCTTCGGAGCTAATGCAGGAGTGGTGCGACGAGATGAAGGCGAATCCACCGGGGGCGGATTGGAACGGGGTGCTGGAGATGAAGGAGAAGTAGGCGGCGGCCTAGTTCTGGCCCTTGCCGAGGGCGGGGGCACTGTTCTTGTCGTCCTGCTTGGCCTGGGCGCGGACGCCTTCGGGGCTTTCGTGGGAGTCCACTTTTTTGCCATCCACAATCATCTCCACGTAAATGCCCATGACGTCGCCGGTGGAGGTGTTGTCGTGGCCGGGGAGCTTGAGCTCGCGGGCGGAGGCGGCGTCGGTCTTGAGGATTTTGTTGGAGTGGGGGGCGAGGGTGAAGTTTTCGGTGCCGGGGACGTTGGTGATGCGGGTGTCGGGGTTGCCGTTGCGCTGGGTGGTGGTTTTGTGGAAGATGGTGTAGGTGATGGTGGTGTTGGCGGGGGCGGAGCTGGCGTTGAAGACGTGGATGCGGTAGTAAACCTCGCCGTTGTTCAAAACCCGTTTGGCGTCGCCGGTGTTGGCGTTGGAGGTGGCCTCGATGCGTTTGACGACCATGCTGTAATCCTGGTCCTGCTTGGGCTTTTCGGAATTGGCGTCGTCATCCGGGGATTGGGCGCGGGCGAAGGCAGCGCAGCCGAGGA
The DNA here is from genome assembly GCA_964503425.1 of uncultured Opitutales bacterium. Taxonomy (GTDB): domain Bacteria; phylum Verrucomicrobiota; class Verrucomicrobiia; order Opitutales; family JABDGR01; genus CAZDAQ01. The sequence goes on along the minus strand of CAZDAQ010000045.1, from coordinate 9,626 downwards.
AGGCGGCGAAAGCGAAGCGGGAGGCGAGGAGGCGGAGTGTGGAGGATGGGGTCATGGTGGGTAGGGGGTTGCGGGAAGAGAGTAGGATGGAATGGGGCGGGTTTCAAGCCCGCTTCGGGGGTGAGATTTAGCGGGTAAACCAGGCGGGGGCCTGGCCGGATTTCCACTTGATGTTGCAGCCCATGCTGGGTTTTTGGAGGGCGGGCGGGGTGCGGCCAGCGAGGATGGTATCGAGGGCGGAGCGGAGGTCGGCGCCGGTGACGGGGCGGTTGCTGCCGGGGCGGGAGTCGTCGAACTGGCCGCGGTAGGCGAGACGACGGGGAGCGTCGAAGACGTAAAAGTCGGGGGTGCAGGCGGCGTGGTAGGCTTTGGCCACGGCCTGGGATTCGTCGTAGAGATAGGGGAAGGTAAAGCCGAGGTCGCTGGCGAATTGGGCCATTCTCTCGGGGGAATCTGACGGGTGGGTGCTGATGTCGTTGCTGCTGATGGCGACGGCGGCGAGGCCGCGGGGCTGGAACTCCTTAATGAGGGCCGCAAGGGGTTTGCCCAGATGAATGACGTAGGGACAGTGGTTGCAGATGAAGGCCACAAGGAGCGCGGGGGCGCGGGCGAAGTCAGCCAGGCGGACATTTTTGCCGGTGGCAACGTCGGGCAGGGCGAAGTCGGGCGCGGCGGTGCCGAGCGGGAGCATGGTAGAGTGGACGGCGGACATAGGAGGGAGAATTAAGAAGGTAGAATGAAGAATTATGAATGCAGAATACAGCATGCAAAATGGAAGATGGGTAAAGCGGGCGGGAAAGGCGAGGATGGGGATTAATTTTTTGGCGGCAGGTTGCCGGCGGTAGATTGGGGGCGGAAGTATTGGTTGAGGACGGCGCCGGCGATGGGGCCAGCGGTGGCGCCGCCGTGGTAATTGTCATTGGGGTCGGTGCCTTCGATGGCGACGGCGATGGCGATTTGCGGGTTATCAATGGGGGCGAAGCCGACGAACCAGGCGATGGTGAAGTTGTCGTTGCCTTTGACGACGACCTGGGCGGTGCCGGTTTTGGCGGCGACGCGGACGCCGGGGACACGGGCGAGGTAGCCCGTGCCGCCTTTTTGAGTGACGTGTTCCATGCCGTCGAGCAGGAGCGAGCGTTCGGCCGGAGTGAGGCCGAGGGGCTGGGCGCCGGCACTGACGGCGGCGGGGTTGAGGTTGGGGTCGTGGACAAGGGTGGGGTTGGTGCGGGTTTGGTCGCGGGCGATGGAGGCGACGAGGCAGGCCATTTGGAGAGGGGTGACGAGGAGGTAGCTTTGGCCGATGGCCATCATCACGGTGTCGGCATCGGTCCAGGGGCCTTCGTGGGGGTGGTGGATTTCCTTCCAGAGAGGGTCGGGGACTTTCATGCTGTGGGTTTCGGCGAGGTCAATGTGAGTGGGCTTGTCCAAGCCATAAATACGGGCCTGTTCAGCCATGCGTTCGGGGCCGAGGAGAAGGCCGGCTTGATAGAAGAAGACGTTGCTGCTTTTTTGCAGGGCGGTGATGAGATTGACCTGGCCGAAGCTCTGGCCGTCGTGCTCCTTGAAGGCGCGATTACCGACCATCAATTCGGTGCCGCAGGTGAAGGTGGTATTGGAGTCGAGGAGGCCGGCGCGCAGGCCGGCGGTGGAGTCAACGAGTTTGAAGGTGGATCCGGGCGGGTAGAGACCCTCGGTGGCGCGGTTGAGCCAGGCGCCGTTTTTATCATTGGCGTCAGCGGTGGCGCTGCGGGTGGCGAAGTTGACCATGTCGTTGAGGTTGTAGGCGGGATGGCTGGCCATGACGAGGACCTCGCCGGTGCGAACGTCGAGGGCGACGACGGCGCCGGTTTTATTACCTAGGGCGGTCTCGGCGACGCGCTGGAGGTCGAGGTCGAGGCTGCTCTGGAGGTTGGCGCCGGGGATGGGGTTTTTGCTTTGGATGCGCTGGTAGAGGAAGCCGCCCGGGTCCACGATCCAGATTTCGCCGCCGGTGATGCCGCGCAACTGGTCGTTGTGGCTGAGTTCAAGGCCTTCGCGGCCGATTTTACCGGGGATGTCGAAGGTGCGGAGATTGTCGCCGGGGAGATCGCCGCCGGCGGGGGCTTCGCTATCCACGGCGACGTAGCCGAGGGCATGGGCGGCGAGGGAGCCGTAGGGATAATCGCGAGCGGTGGCGGCGTAGGTTTGCATGGGGGATGCAACGGGCCACTCCTCATTGACGCGGGCGTATTCCTCGAGGGAAAGGTCGTTGATGAGGACGAAGGGGAGCGGAAGATTTTGGGAGAAGTGGGCCTCGAACTCCTTGTCGTCGAGGGTGTCGTGGCGCCCAAGGAGGGCGTTGGCCTGATCGAGGTAGTGTTGGACGATGTTTTGCCGGGCCTGGCGCTGGAGGGCGGCGCTGTTGGTGGTGCGGCGGGCCTCGGAGGTGTCGTCGCCGCGCTGCTTGAGCCAGTCGTCGCGGAGGCGGAGGAACTCGCGGCGGAACTCGTCGCGAAGTTCATTGACATAAAGCACTACGGAATAACGGGCGCGGTTACCCACAAGAATGCGACCATGGCGGTCGAGGATGTCGCCGCGGGGGCCGGGCTGGAGGACGCGGCGCTGAATTTGGCGCTGCTCCATTTCGTCGTAGTCGGGTTTTTGCCAGAGCTGGCGGTGGGCAAGGCCGGCGACGAGGACGAGCAGGAGGCACCCGAAGAAGCCGCCCAGCACGGCGAGCCGGAGGTGGCGCCGTTGGTAAACCTGCACATACGGGTTCAGGGACTGGTGGCCGGGTCCTGCATGACCGGAAACCCAGCGAACCGGAGCACGCTTTCCTGAAGGGCGAAAAACCATAGGGCGACGGGTAGCACAAAGAGTTGAGAAAGACAAAGGTCCACTGCGGTGCGTTCCCAAAAAACAGCGGAGGCGCCATGGAAAGCGGCCCAGGCGGTGAAGGCGGCAAAATAACCGGCATTGAGGAGCCAGGCGAGCAGGACTTGGAAACTGCGGCCCGTACGGCCAATCCACGGGCGGGTGGTGATGACGATGGCGGAGCCGAAGGCAAAGAGCGTGACGAGGAAGCCCGGAGGAGCGGGCCAGGCGGACTGGCCGGCAAGACCGCTGACAAGGATGCAGACTATCAGGCCGCCGGAGCCGAGGCGGAGGCCAGCCCAGACCATGCACGGGCCGGCGAGAAAGAGGGAGAGGTTCCAGGGGGCGAGGCCGTCATTAACCATGGCGACAAGGGCCAGCAACAGGATGTTGCAGGCGGTCAAGGGGAGCCAGCGGGCGTCGGCATTCACGGTGATTGGGCGGTGGCGGACGAAGGTGGCGGATCGGGGACGAGGACGGCGACTTCGCGCAGGCCGGAGAGGCGAGGGTCGAGCCGGACGGGGCCGACAAGGTTGAGGCCTTCGCTGCCGGGGGCAAGCTGGCCGACCCAGCCGAGGGTGAGACCCTGGGGGAATTCGCCGCCGAGGCTGGAGGTGACGAGGCGGACCTGGTTATTGGCGGGGATGACGAAATCGGGGGCGACATCGCGGACTTCGCCGCGGGGGGTGCCGAAGGGGGGAGCTTCGCCGCCTTCGAAGATGACGGGGCGCGGGTCGTTATCGAGGTTGGCGGCGACGCGGAACTCGGGACTGGTGGCGAGCTCGACGATGGCGGTCGAGGAGAAGACCTCCTTGATCCTGCCCACGACGCCGCCCTCGAAGACAACCCCCTGGCCCGGGGCTAGGCCGTCGTTGCTGCCTTTGCGGATGATGAGTTGCTGCCACCAGGCGGATTGGTCGCGGCGGACGACGCGGGCGACTTCGTAGCGGAATTTTTGCGCGGGCGGGAGGTGAAGGAGGGATTCGAGCTGCTGGAGTTCGCCAGCCTGGGCGGCATCCTGCTGCAACTGGAGGGAGAGGGCGGCGTTGTCGCGGGCCAGGTCGTGGCCGGCGGCGAGGAGGTCGAGGGACGAGTGCGTGCGCAGGCTCCAGAATTCCTGCAAGTCCTTGAGGTGGGAGTAGGCGATCCAGGCGGGGGCCTGGAAATTGTAGAAGGCGGTTTCGCTGAACAGGCGGACGACAACGGGGACCAGCCACCACACGACCAGAAAAGCCGCGAGCGCGAGGAGAGGGCGGAGCTGACTGACGCGCGGGGAGGCCAAGGCGGGCAAAACAGCGGAGCAGTTAACAGCAGGCAACCCAGGCGACCCGACGGACGGGAGCCGGGGGCATCACATGTGCTGATGTTTCAGGTGGAAATCGAGGTCTTCGATGTAAACGCCGGTGCCATTGGCGACGGCGCTGAGGGGGTCGTCCGACTGAATGATGGGCAGGCCGGTAGCTTCGCTGAGGAGGCGGTCGAGATTGCGGATCAAGGAACCGCCGCCGGCGAGAACGATGCCACGGTCCACGAGGTCGGCGGAAAGCTCGGGGGGGCAGCGTTCGAGGGCGGAGCGAATGACTTCGATGATGGAGTTAAACGTGCTGCTGAGGCATTCGCGAATTTCCTGGGAAGTGATGCGGAGGGTTTTGGGGAGGCCGGCGACGGAGTCGCGCCCGCGAACTTCGATGGAGAGTTCCTGTTCAAGGGGGAAGGCGGAGCCGACGGTGATTTTGATTTCCTCGGCGGTGCGCTCGCCAATCATCAAATTGTAGGCGCGCTTCATGTAGTTGATGATGGCGTTGTCCATTTCGTCGCCGCCGACGCGGATGCTTTTGGAATAGACGACGCCACTCAGGGAGATGATGGCGACCTCGGTGGTGCCGCCGCCGATGTCCACAATCATGTTGGCGGCGGGGTCGCTGGTGGGCAGGCCGACGCCGACGGCGGCGGCCATGGGTTCCTCGAGGAGAAGGACGTCGCTCGCGCCGGCGATGTAGGCGGAATCGCGGACGGCGCGGCGCTCGACCTCGGTGATGCCGGAGGGGACGGCGACGACGACGCGGGGGCTGATGCCGAAGGAGTGCGTGACCTTTTTGATAAAGTAGCGGAGCATCTCCTGGGTAATGTCGAAATCGGCGATGACGCCGTCCTTCATCGGGCGCAGAGCGGTGATGTTGCCGGGGGTGCGGCCGAGCATTTGCTTGGCTTCGAGGCCGACGGCGCGGACTTTGCGGCTGTTGGTGAAAACGGCGACGACGCTGGGCTCGCGCAGGACAATGCCCTTGCCTTTGACATACACGAGGGTGTTCGCGGTGCCGAGGTCAATGCCGATGTCGTTCGAGAGAAACGGAAAAATTTTGCCAAGAAAAGCGAACATGAGGAAGAGGTGCAAAAACGGAGCGCAGAGGCGCAACGAGCGGGCATTTTTCCCGCTGCGGCGGGGGATGTCAAAAGCAAATAACAGGGGCGGGGTCAGGCGGGCCGGGCGCGGGCGAGCCACGCCCGCCAGGTGGCGCGCACGCCACCGGGGACGGCGAAGCGCAGGTCGTAGGCGCGCAGGGCGGAGCGCAAACGCCCTGGACCGACGGCACGGCGTGGGGCGAGACCCATCGCATGAACGGCGCGGAGGAAATCGAGCGCGGACGGGTGGTGCGAAAGGTGCTCCCAAGTTTCGGCGCGTTCGAGGGCGAAGCCGGCGGAGGCGAAGATGGCGGCCCATTCACTGGCGGAGCGCCAGCGCACGGGGGAGGCTCCCGGCAGGAGGGATGCGAGTTCGCCGAGGGTGCCCGGCAGCCAGATACCCACTGCGAGGCAGCCGCCGGGAAGGAGATGCGAGCGCCAGCGGCGCAAGATGGTGGCGGGATCGGGCAACCATTGGAGGAGGCCGCAGGCGAAGAGCCAGTCGGCGGGGCCAAGATTGGCGGGATCGCGGGCGTCGCAAAGCTTCCATATGATGGACGGGCAGCGGGCTTGGCCGCGCGCGAGCATAGCGGGGGCGGCGTCGGTGGCATAGTATTGACCGGCCCAAGGGAGCAGGCGTTCGGTGAGCAAGCCGGGGCCGGCGCCGAATTCGAGGGCACAGCCGCGGCGTTCGGCGGGAGTGATCCAAGCGGCGAGAGTGGAGGCGAGGGCAGCCTGCGGGGCGGCGAAGGCGGCGTAGCATTCAGCGGCGCGGTCAAAGCTGGCGACTGTATCCATTATTCAACTACAAATTCGGAAACTCCGCGCGGGCAGCCTGGAGAAGAGGGCCGGGGGCGTGGCCGGCACCGGGAACGAGGCGGAGGGTGGGCCAGAGCGCGCGCTGACGGGAGGCATCGAGGAGCGTGTCGGCCTCGCCGACCCAGCCGCGCCAATGCGCGGGTGGCGGGGATGGGGCTGACCATTCTTCGAGCCAGCCGAGACCGATGTCGAGCGCGGCGAGGTGGGAAGGGGAAAACTCATCGGACGGTGTGGGGATGTTGAGCGCCGCAAGGCCGGAGAGTTGGGCGAATTCGAGGAGGGCGGCAGGGGCATCGCGACGCAAGTGGCGGCGCTGAGCGCGCAATTGGGCGCGGGGAATGCGTCCGCCGAGATTCGCTTCGGCGGGAAAGGCGAAAATGGGGGCGAATAAAAAGACGGGCAGATTGGCAGGGAGGAGATGCGCATGGCGGAGGAGCCAGAGTGTGCCGAGGGAGTAAGCGGCGAGGGCGTCGAAGTTTCCGGCGGCGATGGCGGGGGCGGCATTTTGCGGGGCGACGGCGGTGTGCTGGTCGCCGCGCCAACAGGCGCGGGCCTGGGCGGCGAGCCAGTCAGGAGGGACGGCCCAGCCGGAAATCCAAAGCCAGTTCATGAGAGAGGTTTTCGGTTTTTGGTTTGCGGATTACTGTTGGTGCGCGGCGGTGGAGGAGCGGGGCGAGGTATGAGTTAAGTTTTCGGAGCGCCAGGCGTCGAGTTCGTGGAGGAGGGTTTCGAGGTCGGACCACGCGGTGGTGGATTTTAAGGAAAGGCGCAGGCGGGCGGTGCCCTCGGGGACGGTGGGCGGGCGAATGGCGCCGACGGCGAAGCCGCACTCGAGCAGGCGCTGACCCAGGGCGACGACGGCCCGGTCATCGCCGATGGGCACGGGCACGATGGGTGAGTCACCGTCAGGAGCGTCCCAGCCATGGGCGCGGAGGGCGGCGCGAAAACGGCGGGACTGGGTGCGCCAGTTTTCGGCACGTGGAGCAAGCTCGGTCACGCGGCCGAGAGCAGCGTGCGCGGCGGCGGCGAGGAGCGGGGAAAGGTAGGTGGAGTAAATGAATTCTCCCGCGCGGTTGATGAGAGCGTTGCGCAGGATTTTGTCCTGAAAAAGCGAATACGCGCCCATGGCACCGAGGGCTTTGCCAAAAGTGCCGACGAGAATGTCCACGTCGGCGGCGACACCGGCTTCGGCGGCGCGGCCCTGACCCTGAGGGCCATACCAGCCGAGGGCGTGAGCTTCGTCGAGGAGCCAGAGGAAGCGGTAGCGACGCTTCAGTTCGGCGAGACGGGCAAGGTTGGGGCTGTCGCCATCCATACTGTAAACACTTTCGGTGACGACCCAGCGGACACGGTTGGGGGTAGCATTCGACTGCGCGGCAGATTCGTCGAGGAGGCGTTCGAGGGCATCGAGGTCGTTGTGTGGGAAGCGGGTGAATTTCGCTCCGGATTTAAGGATACCGGAAATCAAACTGTGATGGGAGAGGCGGTCGGCGAAGATAAGGTCGCCGGGGGCGGCGACGGTGCCGAGGACGGCCAGGTTGGCGGCGAAGCCGGTGTTCCAGACGAGGCCGGCGGCAAAACCGTGCCAGGAGCAGAGGGCGGATTCGAGGGCAGTGTGAGTTGCGGAGTAGCCGCGCACAAGCGGCGAGGAGGAGGCGGAGACGGGGCCGGAGTCGAGGGCGGCGCGGACGGCTTGTTTCACGGCGTCGTCATGAGCGAGGCCGAGGTAGTCGTTGTCGGCGAGGTTGACCTGGACGGGCGCGGCGGGGCGCAGTTCACGCAGGCGGCCAGCGGCGGCGCGTTCAGCGAGTTCGGTTTGCCAGCGGTTGTGGAGGAGCGCGGCGGAATCTGAAGCGGGTTCGGGCATGGGATGGGGCGAATCAGAGGCCGAGCAATTGGGCCAGGGGCGGATGCAAGACGGGATCGAGCGAACCGGCGGCTAGCTCGCCCCAAATTGGGATGCCGCAAGCGGCGAGGGCGGAGCGTGTGCTGGCGGAGACGTCGTGGGGCGGCCGGACGAGGGCGTTCAGGAAGATGCCGTGAGGAATTTTTTTTGCGTTGTGGCACAAAAAATATTCATGCACGAGGCGGGCCTGATTGATGGCGCCGAGACGGTCGGCGACGACCAGCACGACGGCGTCGGCGGCAAACACAGTTGAATATGCGGTCCAGTCAGTGCCATCTGGAACGAGCGGCACGGCCACGCCGCCGGAGCCTTCAACGAGGCGGAGGTCGGCACGCGGGATTTGAGAAAGCTGTCGGGGAAAATCAGCAGGGCGAAAGACCGCGCCCTCCGCGGCGGCGGCGGCCATTGGCGCGAGTGGGGCGCGGAAGTGCTGGAGTGTGTAGGCGCATTCAGCCGGAAGTCCGGCGAGGCGGCCGGCAAAGTCGGCGTCGCTGATTTCGCCGCCTGACTGCACGGGCTTCACAATCTGCACGGAGCGTCCAGGGCGCGCAGCTACGCGTGCAAGCGCGGCGACCACACGAGTTTTGCCAATGCCGGTATCGCTGCCGGAGATGAAGAGCGTGAGCATGGCGGGCACGCTCAATCGGCGCAGCCGGAGGAGCAGGTGTCGGCCCAGGCGTCCTGCTCAGCGGGGGTGGGGCGCGCGTGAATTTTGCGGGCGTCGTCAGGATTGAGGGCGTGGAGGCCGAGGCGGTTGAGCAGTTGGAAATCTTCGCCGGTGGCGGGATTGGGGGTGGTGAGGAGTTTTTCGCCGAGGAAGATGGAGTTGGCACCGGCGAGGAAGCAGAGCGCCTGGGTTTCCGAACTCATTTCCGTGCGACCGGCGGAGAGACGGATGATGGAGCGCGGGAGGGCGAGGCGCGCGACGGCGATGATGCGGACGAAATCGAACGGATCAACGGGCGCCTGCTCGGCGAGGGGCGTGCCGGGGACGGGGACGAGGGCGTTGATGGGCACGGATTCGGGGTGGGGCTCGAGGGCGGCCAACTCGGCGAGGAGTTTGAGGCGGTCGTCCACACTTTCGCCCATACCGAGGATGCCGCCGGAGCAGACCTCGAGGCCGGCGGCGCGGACGTTTTCGAGTGTGCGCAGGCGGTCGTCGTAACAGCGGGTGGAAATGATGTTGGGGTAGTATTCGCGGGAGGTGTCGAGGTTGTGATTGTAAACGCGGCAGCCGGCGGACTTGAGGCGCTGGGCCTGATCGGTGGATAACATGCCGAGGGTGCAGCAGACCTCGAGGCCGAGGGCGGAGACGCCCTCCACGGTGCGCAGGACAGAGTCGAATTGCGGACCATTGCGCGGTTCGCGCCAGGCCGCGCCGAGGCAGAAACGGGACGCGCCTCCGGCGCGGGCTTCGCGGGCTTTGGCGAGGATGTCGGTGGTGTCCATGAGTGGGACGGAGTCGAGGCCGGTCGCATAGTGCGCGGACTGGGGGCAGTAGGCGCAGTTTTCGGGGCAACCGCCGGTCTTGATGCTTTGCAAGGTGCAGAGCTGGACGCCGGCGGGATCCTGATGGCGATGATGGACCGCGAGGGCGCGGAAGATGAGGGTGGTGAGCGGCAGGTCATACCACTCGCGGAGTTGG
>CAZDAQ010000044.1:12376-17943 GCA_964503425.1 uncultured Opitutales bacterium | reverse complement strand
CCCTTCGCGAAGATACCCCCCTCTACCTCCCCCCCGGCGCCCGGCCCGATTTTCCCAACCACGCCGACGCCCTCCAGCTCAAATCCATCACCCTAACTTGGGACTACCAGGCCACCTTGAACTTGTCCCCCGCTGCTCCCGCCACTCCCTGACCCTTCTTTCTCCACGCTCCCTGCGCTCGGCTCCGCGCTCTTCGCTGCGGCTCCCTCACGCCGCCCCCTGCTCCAGGTCCTTCACCGTCTTCACGAAATCCAGCATGCACTTCTGTGCATACCACTGCAGGTGGTTGCGCGGCACTTCCTTGCCGCACTGCGGGCAGTCCAGCCGCTCTTTCAATAAAAACCCCCGCGTCGTGCGGACCACCTTTCCGCACGCCGGGCATCTGAACGCCAGTGGCAGTTTGTCTATCGTCGCCATGAAACGTCGTCAAACTACTCGGCCAATTCCCTGCCGCGCAAGTTCCCTAACGTAAAACTCTGGTAACAGCCCGATGACGTTTCCGTCAAGCCATAAAACTACCCCCAATCCCGTTAGCTAACTTATCCCCAAAGCGTGCTTTCTCCCCACTCTCCGGCTACACGCTCTGCAATTCCTTCACCGTCCGCGAAAAATTCTCCATCGAGCGCCGCACCTCCGGCTGGATCTTCGCCAGCTCCACCGACTCATGGCACTGCGGGCACGCCAGTGGTGGCTTCAGCAAAAACGTTCGCGTCGTCCGCACCACTATCCCGCACGCCGGGCATTTGAACGCAATCGGAATTTGGTCAATCGAAGCCATGGGGGGTATGGGGTAGGCGGGGGGAGCCTCACCGGGTGCGCAGCCACAACCCCGCTTGCCTCCTCTTTCGGCCCCAACCCGTTGCCCTTAAGCCAATTCCCCAAAAATAATTGCCCTGCTCCCACCCGCCCCTTACACCTAACGCACGCTAAAACCCATCCCCGTCCTCCATGCCCTCCCGCCTCCTGCGTTGCTGCACTTTGCCTTGGGTACCAAGCCTTTCCCTCGTGCGTTTCCACCGCCTTCTCCCTTTCATTTTCTACGTTTCACTCTTCACCTTCTTCGCTTTCCCCACCAACGCTCAAAACCTCACCTCCGCCAAACCTGCACCTGCAGCCACCGTCCCCTCTGCCACTCCCATCCAACGCTTCAACTCCCGCCTCATCCTTGAGGAAGGCCGCCGCTACCAGGCCTACAAGGACACCTTTCAATTCGTCACCATCGGCGTCGGCCACAACCTCGGCGCCCTCGGCGAGGACTCCGACGAGCCCCTCTTCGAGCGCCACACCAACGCCGATTTCGACTTGGCCAAAGCCGGCCGCCTCATCCTTATTGACCCCCAGGTGGACGCCCTCCTCGACGGCGACCTCAGCACCGCCTTCGTTTACGCCCGCAAACTCGTCCCGTCCTTCGACCAGCTTCCGCCCGACGCCCAGGAGGTCGTCATTGACCTCGCCTTCAACCTCGGCCCCGCCGGCCTCAGTAAATTCCGCTATTTCCGCGCCGCCGTGGAGCAGCGCAACTGGTCGCTCGCCGCCTGGGAACTCACCCACAAAAACAGCACCCCCAATTCCCCGCCGTCTGACTATTCCCGGCAGGTCCCCAACCGCGCCGCCCGCAACGCCGCCCTCCTCAACCGCCTCGCCCAAAATCCCGGCTCCTAAATTCCGCCCGTCCATGCCCATCTCTCGCCACCTTCCCGTCCGTTTTCACTGGGTCACCGTTCTCACACTGGCAGCGTTGCTGTTGTCCGCCTGCGCTTCTCCACCTCCGGTCGCCCCGGTCGCCAACATGCCGCCCGCCGCCCGCGTCGCCCTCAATGAAGCCCGGCGCGATTTTACCTTTGCCGGCAAACCCATCCACCCCGCTGTTATCCATCTCTTCGACCCCGAAATCGCTGACGACAATCCCGACATCATCGCCGTGGACATTCGCGAAGCCCAGGACGGCAGCCTCGCCGCCTCCCCCGTCACGGTCCACACCAACGGCGCCGTTTCCGCTACTGCTCCCGACCCCGATTTTCCCACCCGCTGCGAATACGAACGCCTTGGCGTCCTGGCCGACGGCACCCAGGTCGTCAAAACCGAATGGAATGGCGGCGGTTCCGGCGTTTTCGAGCACCTCCTTCTCCTGCGCTTCGAAATCGCCGGCTGGCACCATTACGACGGCACGCTCGACTGGCAGCTCGTTCTGCGCGTCGTCACTCTCCTCCCCCTCGGCGATCATGATGAGGGCGCCATCACCGTCGAACCCGACCGCGTCATCGTCGGCCCTTCCCGCGTCCACCCCCAGCCCATCATCCTCGAACGCCTTAAATTCAACCCGCCCAACGCCGACTATGGCGTGCCTTAATCCTCCCTATTCGCCCTCCATCCCCTCCTTTTTGCCTTGCTCCTAACGTTCGTTTTTACCGGGATGGCAGTCCGCCTATGAACCAATCCATCTCCACTCAGGGCCTGTCCCTGGACTCGCTCACCTTGCCCAAGGAAAAGACGTATTTCATTTTTGTCGCGATCTTCTCGTCGCTCGTTTGGCTCATTGTCCTCATCACCATCTTTGGTGCCATCATCGCCCTGCTCATTTCTCTCATGGCGTGGATCGCCCATGGCCTGCTCAACGCCCACCTGCGCTCCGAATCCGTCCGCGTCGGCAAACAACAGCTCCCCGAGCTTTACGACGCCTTTCACGAAGTCTGCGCGAAACTGGAGTTGGACCGCGTCCCCCGCCTCTATGTCCTGCAAGCCGGCGGCCTGCTCAACGCCTTCGCCCTCCGCTTCTGCGGGCGCAATTTCGTCGTCATTTATTCGTCCATGCTCGAGGCCCTCGGCCCGTCCTCCCCGGAAATGAAATTCCTGCTCGGTCACGAGATCGGCCACATCCGCAGCAACCACATCATCAAAAAAATCCTCCTCGCCCCCGGCCTCGGCGTCCCTCTCCTCGGCCCGGCCTACCGCCGCGCTTGCGAATCCTCCTGCGACCGTCACGGCGCTTACGTCAGCGGCGACCTCGGCGGCGCCTTGCGAGCCTTGCTCCTCCTGGGTGGTGGCCGAGGCACCGATACCGCCCGCCTCGATCCCGCCGCCTTCGCCAACCAGCATTATGACGACCTCGGCTTCTTCGTCTCCTGGCACGAGCTCGTCTCCGGCTATCCCACGCTCTCGGCGCGCACCAGCCAGCTCCTCGCGCTCGCCGACCCCGCCTACGCCAAGAAAGCCCCGCGCAATCCGTTTGCCTACCTCTTTGCCCTGTTCGGCGGCGGTGGCGGAGGCCACGGCTTGGTTGATCTTTTTGTTATTTGGATCGTCGTCGGCCTGTTCGCGTCCATGGCCATTCCGGCCTTCAATAAAGTCCGCGAGCAATCCTACCTCAAAGCCCGGCACATCAACGAACAGCAAATCGCTGCGGCTTACGACGCCTACTATCAAGCCAATGGCGCCGCCCCCAAACATTTCTCCGACTTTATCGGCCCCGGCAAATACCTCGAAAAAATGCCGGTGGATCCTGCTGGAGGCACGTATACTGTCGTTTACGATCAAACCGGACACCCGACCGTGGAGTATGTGCCCCCGGCCGGCAGCCAGCCTCCGCCCGACGCCAGCGCCCCCTGATTAAGCTTCCTGCGCCAGTTCAGTCCGCTCGCGTTACACGAAAGCTGTTTACGCGTCCTTGTTCGCCAGCTTGACCAAATACTTCGCCAGCAAATCAAACTCCAAGTTCACCCGCGCTCCCGCTTTTAATCTGCCCAAGTTCGTCACCGCCAGCGTGTGCGGTATCAGCCACACCGCCAGCGTCGCCCGCCCCGCCTCCGCCACCGTCAGCGACACCCCGTCTATCGTAATGCTGCCTTTCTCCACCACCAGCCCGCCAAACTTTTTCAGAAAGCCCACCCGCAGATAATAATTCTTCCCCCGCCGCGCAAAGACCTTTACCACCCCCGCGCAATCCACGTGCCCGCTGACAAAGTGCCCGCCGTAGCGCCCGCCTGCCTTCATGCTCGCCTCCAAATTCACCTTCGCTCCTGCCCGCAGTTCGCCAAGGTTTGTCCGCCGCAACGTCTCCTCCAGCAAATCAAACTCCAGCACCGCCCACGCCTTCCCCACCACCGTCAAACAGCACCCGTTCACCGCCACGCTCTCGCCCAGCCGCAGTCCTTTGACGATTTTCCGCGCCCGCACGCGCAGCCGCCACGCCCCGCCCTTTCCGGCCAGCGCTACCACGTCGCCCGTTTCCTCCACAATGCCCGTAAACATACCCCCGCATGGTGCTCACCCGCTCGCCCCGCGCAACCTCGAACGCATCCTGACGTAGTCCTCCGTTCGTGGCGCCTCGGTGAACACCCCCAGCCACCGTTCCCCTGTCACCCCATTTTTCAGCGTTGCCAGCATCCCGTCACCCGTTAAGTTAGCGGCCCGGTTCACTCTTTCCCTTCACCTCCACCCCCACCCTTCCACCATGGCTAAAGAAAAAGCAAAAGTTCGCACCCTCATCGTCCAGCCCGAGGACGGTATCCACCCCGTTCTCAACGCCATCAACGGCTCCAAGGTCTCCCTCGAGATCAAGCAATTCACCATCACCGACGAGCGCCTCATCAAGGCCCTCATCGCCGCCCACAAGCGCGGCGTCAAGGTCCGCGTCATGATGAACGCCGCCCGGCCCGACGAAACTCGCGACAACGACACCACCCTCAAGACCCTCAAGAAGGCTGGCATCCACGCTCAGTGGTCCTCCCCCAAGTTCACCATCACCCACGAGAAATCCATGGTCGTGGACAAGCAGTTCGCCTTTGTCGCCACCTTCAACTGGGCACCCAAGTATTTCGGCGAAACCCGCGACTACGGCATCATCACCAGCGACCCCCTCCAGGTCGCCCAAATCATCGCCTGCTTCCAGGCCGACTGGGACCGCGCCGACTTCAAGCTCTCCAACGACGTCGGCCTCATCTGGTCCAACACCAACTCCCGCGACTGCTTCGCCAAGTTCATTGACGCCGCCGTTGACTCCCTCGACATCCAGCACCCCAAATTCGTGGACGTGCCTATCATCGAGCGCATCCTCCGCGCCCAGAAACGCGGCGTTCACGTTCGCGTCATCTGCTCCGGCAAGCACGGCGTCCGTGCCTGGGACCGTGCTGAAACCTTCGCCTCCCTCCAAATCATCAAGGACGCCGGCATCAAAATCCACGTGCTCAAGCATCCCAAGCTCCACGCCAAATTGATGCTCCGCGACAAAAAGGCCGCCCTTATCGGCTCCATGAACATCCACCGCCGCGCCTTCGACGAGCGCCGCGAGCTCGGCATCGTTCTCACCGAGGACTATCTCGTCAGTAAACTCTACGAAGTCTTCGAAGGCGACTGGGGCGAAACGCATAAATTTGAGATTCCTGATCCGCTCTCGCGCGAATCCAGCGACGACTCCGAACACGACCCCTCGGTGTGGGCGACCTAATCCAGAAACTGCCGCCCGGCTTCGCGCCGGCCGCCGGGACGGGCGCTGCCTTGCCCCCGCCGCCGGCTCCCGCCGTCTCCCCGGACGACGACGACCCGCCCATCCCCAACGTCACCCTCTGGGA
>CAZDAQ010000044.1:0-12276 GCA_964503425.1 uncultured Opitutales bacterium | reverse complement strand
GGCTCGAAAACACCCTGCAGGGCCTCGGCGTCTGCGCCGCCGGCATGGCCTTCAGCCTCGCGCTCAAACTCTTTTCCAAACACCTGAAAGACCCTCTCTTCGTCAGCTTTGGCCTCCTCTCTTTTGTACTCATCGCTTTCGCGCGCATGAAAATGCTCCCCACCGTCATCTGCCTCGGGGTCATTTCCGTCATCATGTATCGCAATCGTCTTTCCACTCCGCAACGCACTGCCCCGCCCGCGCCACCACCTCCTCCACCCGGCCCGTGATGCCTGTCTGACCACCCTTTTCCCTTCACTCCCGTGTCCATTCTTTCCTCCCTTCCTTGGGACACCCTGCTGGACTTGCTCATCGTCTTCTCGCAGGCCTCTCTGCTCGCTTTGGGCGGCGGCACCGCCGTGCTCGGGGAAATCCAGAATAACTCCGTCAACGAATACCACTGGCTCACCAGCGGGCAGTTTGTGGACGTCTTCGCCATCACCCAGGCCACCCCCGGCCCGAGCATGTTGATCGTCAGCCTTATTGGCTACTGGGCCATGGCGCAGCATTACCCCAATAACCATTGGCTCGGCTTTTTCGCCGGCTGCCTGGGCATGTTTGTTTCCACCACGGCCACCTTCCTGCCTTCCAGCCTCCTGGCCTATTACGTTGGCCGCTGGTGGGAACACTTCCACGGCAGCAAGTGGCGCGACCCCGTCGAAAAAGGCCTCTCCGCCGTCACCGTTGGCCTGCTCTTTGCCAGCGCCGTCATCGTCTCCAACGACGCCACCGACAGCCTCATCCCCATGCGCGCCTGGATTATCATCGTCATCTCCGCTGTCCTGCTCGCGTTCACCAAGGTCAATCCCCTCTTGCTCATGGGCATCTCCGGTGTCCTCGGTTACGAAGGCTGGCTCATCCTGCCCCCGGTCCATTTCCACTAGACGCTGTCGGCCTACTTCCCGGACGCCACCCTGCTCGCGCCTTCGGCCCGGTTCGAAAAATGTTTAGCCGCTTGCGCGCCCGGCATTGCGTTGCCAGCGTATTCCGCCTGCCTTGCCCTTCGCACCCTTTCTCTTTCGCGCTCCCATGCCGTCAAAATCCCCTGCCCAACCCGGCGCTCCCACGACCAACGTCCTCGCGCTGGCCGCTCTCGGCGTGGTCTTTGGCGACATCGGCACCAGCCCCCTTTACACCTACCAGACCGCCATGAGTGTCGTCGGTAGCAACGCCGACCTGCGCTCCGCCACCCTTGGCGTCTTGTCCCTGCTCTTTTGGGCCCTTACTCTGGTCGTCACTGTAAAATACCTCGGCTTTGTCACCCGGGCCGACAACCGTGGCGAAGGCGGTGTCTTCGCCCTCCTCGCGCTGGTGCGCAAACACCTTCCACCCCAGCGCAACCTCACCCCCGTTTGCCTGCTCTTGCTGTTTGGCGCGGGTTTGGTGATGGGCGACGGCGTCATCACCCCCGCCATCTCCGTCTTGAGCGCCATCCAGGGTCTGACTGTTGTGGACGCCCGCTTTGCCGACTGGGTGGTTCCGGTGACCTGCCTGATTCTTGCGCTCTTGTTTCTCGTGCAACGCTTCGGCACCGGCGCGCTTAGCGCCGCGTTTGCCCCAGTCATGGTGGCGTGGTTTGTGACTATCGGCGGCCTCGGCGCCTGGCAAATTGCCGCGGGCCACTTCGCCGTTCTTGCCGCCCTCAACCCCTGGTGCGCAGTCGTTTTTCTCCACACGCAACCCTCGGAGGCTGTGCTCGTGCTTGGCGCCGTCGTTCTCTGCGTCACCGGCGCCGAAGCCCTCTACGCCGACCTCGGCCATTTTGGCCGCCCTGCCATCGCCCGCGCCTGGTATCGGCTCGCCTGGCCTGCCCTCGTGCTGAATTACTTTGGCCAGGGTGCCCTCGTGCTCGCCCATCCCGAAGCCCGCGCCAATCCCTTCTTCCTCATGATCCCGTCGGGCTGGGCCACCTTGCTCCTCGTCCTGCTCTCCACCGCCGCCACTATCATCGCTTCGCAGGCCCTCATCACCGGCGTCTTTTCCCTCGTCCGGCAGGCCATGCAGCTCGATTACTTTCCCGCGCTGCGCGTCGTCCATACCTCGGATCGCATGGAGGGCCACATCTACCTGCCCTTCGTCAATTACTTCCTCGCCGTATTTTGCATCGGCACCGTTTTGGCCTTTCGCACCTCGTCCGAACTCGCCAACGCCTACGGCCTCGCCGTCACCGGCACCATGCTCGTCACCAGCATCGCCTACGCCGTCGTCCGCCGCGAGCACCTGCGGCGCCCGTGGTGGGATGTCGCCGCCGTGCTGGCCCTTTTCCTTATTGTGGATCTTCCGTTCTTCCTCGCCAACCTCTCGAAGTTCGCCACCGGCGGCTGGTATCCCCTTGCGCTCGGCACGATTGCCTTCGGCGTCATGGTCACCTGGCGGGCCGGGCGCAACGCCCTCCGCCGTCACATCGAGCGCGCCCGCGTCCCCCTTGACGACTTTCTCCACGAACTGCCCGGCATGAAACTTGATCGCCATCGCGGCACCTGCGTTTACGTGACGCATTATGATGACTACATGCCGGTGCCGCTGATGCATTTTGCCCAATACAACAAGTGCCTGCCGGGGCGTGTCATCCTCCTGGTGCCCCAACCCGAATCCGTGCCACGCGTAGACCCAATTGAGGAGGCGCCGCGCCTCGAGAAACTCGACCAGGGCTTCTACCGCCTGCGCGCCGCTTATGGTTATCGCGAACAGCCTGACCTCATGGCCTGGGTGGATGAATTTGCCAGCCAATTCGGGCCGGACTACCACAGCGAAATGACCCTCTTTTATCTCGTCGTGCCCCGCATTACCCTCGGCCCCGTCCTCCACCGCCAGCCCGGCGCCTGGGCCGCCCCCCTGCCCTTGCAACGCCTCTTCCAATACCTCCTCCACAACGCCTGCACCGAGTTCGATGTCTGCCGCCTGCCCGACCAGCGGAGCGTCGAGATCATCCGCCGTTTCTCCATCTAAAACGCGCCGTTTTCGCAAAACTTGCCTGACAAACGGTCTGCCGGGAATAAAATTTTCCTTTAAATCTCGCCGTCCTTCTCGGGAACAAACTTGGCCCGTAACGGTTTTCCCTCTTACCCTTTATTCCTACGCCTCCTTTCTCAACCGCTTGCCCATCCGCCCTTTCCATGCCCGCATAATCAGTTTAACCTGAAACTTCCTCCCCTTTTTTACCTTTCACCTTAAACCCAACCCAACTCATGCCCATCAACCTCGCCGCCCTCAACGACTCCGTCAAAGCCGCCTCCTCGTGGGTCGGTCTCCTTCGCGCTGAAATCGCCAAGGTCATCGTCGGCCAGCAATATCTCGTCGAGCGCCTCCTCGTTGGCCTCCTCGCCAATGGCCACGTCCTGCTCGAAGGCGTCCCCGGCCTCGCCAAAACCCTCTCCGTCCGCACCCTCGCCAATGCCATCCAGGCCGACTTCGCCCGCGTCCAGTTCACGCCCGACCTCCTTCCCGCCGACATCCTCGGCACCCTCATCTACAACCCCCGCGATGGTCAGTTTCTTACCAAAAAGGGCCCCATCTTCGCCAACCTCGTCCTTGCCGACGAAATCAACCGCGCCCCAGCCAAAGTCCAAAGCGCCCTCCTCGAAGCCATGCAGGAACGCCAGGTCACCATCGGCGAACACACCTTCCCCCTTCCCAACCCCTTCCTCGTTCTCGCCACCGAAAACCCCATTGACCAGGAAGGCACCTACCCCCTCCCCGAAGCCCAGGTTGACCGCTTCATGCTCAAGCTCAGCATCGGCTACCCCTCCCGTGCGGAAGAACGCCAGATTCTCGACACCATGGCCTCCACTTCCCCCAACACCGAAGTCAACGCCGTCCTCAAAACCAGCGACATCCTTGAAGCCCGCCAGGTCGTTGACCGCATCTACGTGGACGACAAGGTCAAGGACTACATCGTGGACATCGTCATGGCCACCCGCAAACCGAGTCTGTATAAGCTCGATCTCGACGGCTACGTCCGCTTCGGCGGTTCGCCCCGTGCCACCATCGCCCTAACCCTCGCCGCCAAGGCCTGGGCCTTCCTTTCCGGTCGCGGCTATGTCACCCCGCAGGACGTAAAAACTATCGGCCTCGATGTCCTCCGCCACCGCGTCATCGTCTCCTACGAAGCCGAAGCCGAGGAACTCACCAGCGAAGACATTATCAAGCGCATCTTCGACACCGTGCCCGTGCCGTAAACGATTGCTGAATGCTGATTGCTGATTGCAGACCTAAAAAGTCTTCGGCTATGCCCTCACCTCAAGCAGAACAATTCAAAATCCGCACCAAGCAATTTGCCTTGCGGGTCTTGCGGGTCTTTCTGGCCCTTCCGCGGCGCGCGGACGCGCAGATTCTCGGCAAACAGTTGGTTCGATCCGGCACTTCCGTGGGAGCCCAATACCGTGAGGCCGTACGCTCCCGCTCACCGGCCGAATTCATCAGCAAAGTGGAATCGTGCCAGCAGGAACTTGAAGAAACCATTTATTGGATAGAGTTAATCATCGAGCACCGCTTGTTGCGTCCGGCCCGTTTGCGTCAGTTGTTGACGGAAGCCGGCGAACTTCAGGCCATTTTGGCCTCGTCCGCCCGCACCGCAAAAAATGCCCGCACCGTTCAGCAATCAGCAATCAGCAATCAGCAATAAAAATTGCCATGCCCTCTCCCCTCCCCAACGCCCGCGCGACCGCCTCGATTCTCCGCCGCGTGCGTCAGATCGAAATTCGCACGCGCCGGCTCGTCACCGACGCCATGGCCGGCGCCTACCACTCCGTGTTCAAGGGCCAGGGCATGGACTTCGAGGAGGTCCGCGAATACGCCCCCGGTGACGATGTCCGCCGCATTGACTGGAACGTCACCGCCAAGATGGACCGCCCGTTCGTCAAAAAATTTCGCGAGGAACGCGAACTCACCCTCATGCTGCTTGTCGACGGCTCCGCCTCCGGCGCCTTCGGCTCTGCCGATGCCAGCAAGCGCGAGCTAGCTGCCGAAATCGCCTCCGTCCTCGCCTTCTCCGCCACCCGCAACAATGACAAAGTCGGCCTCGGCCTCTTCACCGACCACATGGAGAAGTTCGTCCACCCGCAAAAAGGCCGCCAGCACATCCTTCGTGTTATCCGTGACATTCTTTTCTTTTCCCCGCAGCGCCGCGGCACCAACCTCGTCCACGCCCTCGAGCACACCAACCGTCTCCTGCGCCGCCGCGCCATCGTGTTCCTCATCACCGATTTTCTCCAGGGTCCCAACGGCGAACTCCCCAACCCCCAGGATGGCCGCGGCAGCGAACTCTTCCGCGCCCTCGCCCTCACCAACCGCCGCCACGATCTCGTCTGCGTAACTCTTTCCGACCCCCGCGAGCGCGAGCTGCCTTCCGTCGGCCTGTTGACCCTCGAAGACTCCGAGACCGGCCAGCTGGTCGAAATTGACACCGGCAATCCCGCCATGCGCCGCCGTTATGCCAAGGAAAATCGCGCCCGCGTGGACCAGCTTCACCGCGGCCTGCGCCAGTCGGGCATTGATTCCCTCGTCCTCTCCACCGAGGCGCCCTACATCACCGCGTTGCGCCAGTTTTTCGAGCAGCGCTCCCATCGCCGCTGATTTGTGCCATGCCCGCCCTCGGCCATATTTTTTCTTCGCGCGTGCGCCGGCTGAAACCGCGCGCCTTGGCGCTGGCCTGCGCCACCACCATCCTGCTCGCCGGTCTTGCCCTCGCGCAACCACCCCCTGCTCCTGCCTCCACTCCCGCCGGCCTTCCCCTCAGCGCGCCTTCCTCCAGCCCGGCCACGCCATCCATGCCGCCAGGGATGATGATGCCCGGCACACCCACCGTCCCCGCTGCCGCCGCCAACAAAGGCCCCGACATCCACGACCTCCACGGCATTGCCCAGCTCACCTTTTGGGAACGCCACGGCAACGAAGTGATTTATGCCGGCATCGCCGCCGTCATTCTTCTCGCCGCCATCCTCGCGGTGGTCCTCCGCAAAAAACCCGTTCCGCCCCTCACCCCCCTCGAACGCGCCCGCCAGGAGCTCGCCGCCGCCCGCGCCCTCATCGCCACCGGGCAGGACCAGGACTTTGCCATCACCGTCTCCGGCGCCGTGCGCCACTACCTCGAGAACGCCTACCACATTCCCGCCCCCGAGCAAACCACCGAGGAGTTTTTGCAGGAAACCCTCCGCCACGATTGGCTCAAAGGCGAACTCACCGACCTCCTCCATCGCTTCCTCGGGTTGTGCGACCTCGCCAAATTCGCCGGCCAGCAATTTGGCCTCGCCGAGCGTGAGCAACTTCTCGCCGCCGCCACCGAATTCGTCGAGGCCGCCGATCGCCGCCTTCATCCGCCCAGTGCTTCGAACCAAAAAAATCCTCCCGCTGATTTCGACGACGACCCTGCCAGCCCCAAACCCACCGCTGCCGACCTGGCTAAAAATCTCGCAAAGGTTTCCTCCAGTCCATCCTGAGCCTCGTTTTATTTTGTTCCTCCGTGAATTTCTCCGCCGACATCCCCTACATCTTCCACGACCCCGAGTTGTTGTGGCTGCTCCTGCTCGTCCCGCTCCTTCTGTTGCTGCGTGGCCGGTCCGGGCGCGCCGCCGCCGTGGAGTTTTCCAGCGTCGCCATCGCCCGCCAGGTCAGCGGTGCGGCCCGTTCGCGCGCCGGCGGCATTCTTTTTTCGCTGCGCCTCCTCGGCGTCGCCGCCCTCGTCCTCGCACTCGCCCGCCCGCAATTGCCCATCGGCCACGAGGAGGTGGACGCCAGTGGCATTGACATCGTCCTGTGCCTCGACCTCTCCGGCTCGATGGCCTCACTCGATTTGTCTGACGACAACCGCATGGTCACGCGAGTGGACGCCGCCAAGCACGTCATCGCCGATTTCATCGGCAAGCGTCCCAACGACCGCATCGGCATGGTCGCCTTTGCCGGCAACCCCTACCTCGTCAGCCCCCTCACACTGAACCACGACTGGCTGCTGCAAAATCTCGAGCGCCTCCACCTTGGCCTCATCGAGGACGGCACCGCCATTGGCTCGGCCATCGGCACGGCCACCAACCGCCTCCGCGACCTCCCGAGCAAAAGCCGCATCATCATCCTCCTCACCGACGGCGACAACAACGCCGGCGCCATCAGCCCCATTGCCGCCGCCGAAGCCGCCGCCGCCTACAACATCAAGATCTACACCATCGGCGTCGGCTCGCCCAAACCCACCCCCATCCCCCACCTCGACGAACAGGGCCGCATTATCACCGACCCCTATGGCAATCCGGTCTATTATACCGACCCCTTTGGCCGCCCTATCCAGGAAGAAGGCATTAACTCCGACGATCTCCAAAAAATTGCCGACAAAACCAACGGCAAATTCTACCGCGCCCTCGACGAAACCCAGTTGCAGCAAATCTACGACGAAATTGACCGCCTCGTAAAAACCCGCGCCGTCCTGCGCCACTTCTCCACCTACAACGAACTCTTTTACTGGCCTGCCCTCGTTGGCCTCGGACTCATTTGCGCCGAGCAACTCCTCGCCCACACCCGCCTCCGCCGCCTCCCCTGATTCTGCATTCTGAATTCTAAATTTCTTTCATGAGCATTCACTGGCCCTACGTCCTGCTTGCGCTGCCCGCCGTCCTGGCCGTGCTGCTCGCGCTGTTCGTCCGCAGCTACCACGCGCGCCAGCGGCTCCTCACGCAGTTCGCCTCCGCCCGCCTCCTGCCCGCGCTCCTGGCTTCCTACAGCCCCCACTTGCGCCGCCTCAAGCATGGGCTTATCATTCTCGGAGCGCTGCTCATCGTTTTCGCCCTCGCCCGCCCCCAATGGGGCTACAACTGGCAGGAACAGCGCGCCAAAGGCGTGGACGTCATGTTCGTTTTGGATACCTCCAAAAGCATGCTCACGCAGGACATACCCCCCAGCCGCCTCGAACGCTCCAAGCTCGCCATCATGGACCTCGTGGAAAAAATGCCCGGCAACCGCGTCGGCCTCGTCGCCTTCGCCGGCCAGGCCTTCTTGCAGTGCCCCCTCACACTCGACTACGACGCCTTCCGCCAGTCCCTCGAAGCCGTGGACACTTCCTCCATCACCCGCGGTGGCACGAACATCGCCGCCGGGCTCGACGAAGCCTCCGCCGCCCTCGAAAACTCCGGCAATCACAAGGTCGTCGTCCTCCTGTCCGACGGCGAAGACCTCGAAGGCCAGGGCATTGACACCGCCAAAAACCTCGACACGGAAAACGTCACCATCTTCACCGTCGGCGTCGGCACTCCCCAGGGCGACATCATTCCCCTCCCCGGCAAGGACGGCCAGATGGACTTTGTTCGCGATGACCGCGGCCAAATTGTCAAATCCCACCTCGACGCCACCACTCTTTCCGCCATCGCCCAGGCCACCAACGGCTTCTACCAACCCCTCGGCGCCACCGGTGAAGGTCTCGCGAAAGTTTATGACGCCGGCATCAAGCCCATGCCGGAAGAGCAAATCGCCTCGCGCCAGCAACGCTTGCCCATCGAGCGTTTTCAATGGCCGCTCGCCCTCGGCCTGCTCCTACTTGCCCTCGAACCGCTCATCGGCACCCGCCGACTCTTCCACACCGATGACAACCGTCGCGCCGCCCTCGCCTCGCTGCCTGTTCTGCCGCCGGAACGCAAATCCCCTGCCAAAGCCGCTACCTCGGCCGTCGCCGCCCTCCTACTTGCCGCCACCGGGTTAATCCCCTCCCCGCCAGCTAAAGCTCAAGCGGCCACGGACTCCACGCCAAGTGTAAATCGCGCCGTAGTTCAGGAAGGAGAAAGCCAAACCGATATCGAAGCCCAACTCGGCAAACCGCTATCATCCGAGAGCACCACCAGTCGCACATTCTTGTTTTACCCCGAAGGGAGGATAGTCATTTCGAACGGTCATGCCGTGGAAATCCCTGCTGCTCTTTCCACAACCGGACAGAGCGTTCCTCCTGGATTAAAATCCGAAAACACCTCGACACCCGCTCCACCCCCACCCACTACTGCACCAACTCCATCTGCAAAAATTGCCCAAAACTTTTATGCTGAGGGTAATTATAAGAATGCGGCAGAAGCCTATGCCCGGGCCGCTGATGCTGCGCCGCAAGATGGACGTTTCCGCTACAACGAGGGCAACAGTCTCTATTCAGGAAAGGAATATGAGGATGCCGTGAATGCCTACGAGAAAGCCCTGACAACTACCAGCGATCTCTCTCTACAGCAGAAAATTTATTACAATCTCGGCAACACCCAATACCGCCAGGGCCAGGCCGATGCGCAGAAGGACCCGAAAAAAGCCATCTCCACTTGGGAATCCGCCGTCAAGGATTACAAGAACGCCCTCGAACTCAATCCCGGTGACGCCGATGCCACCTACAATCTCAACCTCGTCAGCAAACAGCTTGAAGAACTCAAAAAGCAGCAGGAACAACAGCAAAAACAACAACAGCAGCAACAGCAGCAACAAGACCAACAGAACCAGCAGGATCAGAAGGACCAGCAAAACCAAAATGATCAGCAGAACAACCCGCAAAACCAGGACAGTAAGCAGGACCAGCAGAAGCAATCCCAAGGCCAACAAGGCCAGCAACCCAACCAGCAGCAGCCGCAAAATGACCAGAAAGACCAACAGGACCAGCAACCACAAAAAAGCGGCGGCCAGTCCCAGGAGCAAAAAAATTACACCCCCGGCCATAGCGGCGGCAGCGAGCAAAATCAGCAACCCTCCCAGCAGAACCAGCCGCCCAAACCCGGCCAGGATCAGTCGAAAAACCAAAATTCCGACCAAAAGCAAAATCCGGATCAAAAACAAAATCCCACGCCCAACCAGGACCCCGGCCAAAACCAGCCCAAGCCCGGGCAAAATGGCCAACCCAAACCGTCCCAGCCCCAGCCTTCCAACTCCGGCCAAAATCCACCCCCTCAGCCCGGCCCCAATGGCCAGCCCAAGCCCCAGCCCGCGACCAATAAACCGGGCCAGCCCACCCCGCCCCCCGGCACAACCTCCGCGCAAAACCCCGGCCAAAAATCGGACCCCAATACCCCCAAGCCTGGTCAGCAATCCGGCGCTTCCGGTGCCGCCGCCTCGGCCGCGGGCTCCGACAAAAACGCCCAGGCTGGCAACGGCACCGCCGCCATGCCCGGCGTCATGACCGTCGAAGAAGCTGGTCAGGTGCTCGACTCTCTGAAAAATACCGAGCGCAAACTTCCCATCACCAACTACGACGCGCAAAAAGAAGGCGCCCAGGAATCCTCCGGTCAAACCTTCAAGGATTGGTGACCTCCATGCCTCCCCTCCCCTCCCGGTTTTTTAATCTCCTGCGCTTGGCCGCCATCCTGGCCGCCGCTCCCTTCGTCGCGGCCTCCGCCGGCGCGCAACCCACCGCCACCGCCAGCTTCGTGCCGCCGCAAATTGCCGCCGGTGAAACCGCCCAGTATCAGTTGACGCTGCGTAATTTTCAAAACCCCCAGGGCACCGTTCCCCTCATCCCCGGCCTCAAGATGGAAGCCGCCGGCACGCAAAACAATGTGCAAATCAATGGCACTTCCGTCTCCTCCTCTGTCATTTATGCCTATCAGGTCGAAGCCGATCAACCGGGCACCTACACCATGCCCGCCTACAATCTCCAGTCCAACGGCAAAAACATCCCCGTCCCGTCCGTCAGCCTCATCGTCACCGGCCAGCCCATCACCCCCTTTCCTTCTGCCAATCCTTCCGCAACCTCCGCCAACCCCTCCGCTGTACCCGTTCCCACCGCTGGCCAACCCGTCACCCTCACCGCCAAAGTTCCGCGCACCGAGGTATACGTTGGGGAAAAGCTTCCACTTGACCTCATCCTGTCCGACCGCGACGACCTCCGCCTCGACCTCAACGGCTTCAACCAGATTGGCGACTCCTTCGAGCAGGTCCAGTCCAGCCTGCGCCAGGAACCCGAGAAGCAGAGTTTCGAGCAGAATGGGCACTCTTTCGATGTCTTCACCTGGCACACGGCCACCACCCCGCTCAAGACCGGCAACCAGACCCTCAGTTTTGACATGCCCGTGCTCGTTACCAGTGGGGGAGACATGAACACCGGCGATGCCATGATGAATCAGATGCTCCGGCGCTTTGGCATGAGCTTTGGCCAGCAAAAGCAGGTGGACCTTCAGTCCACCCCCATCAATTTCGACGTCCAGCCCCTCCCCACCGAAGGCCGACCGGGCAATTTCACCGACGGCATCGGCCTCTTCTCCATCCAGGACCCCACCCTCTCCTCCACCGACCTCCAGGTCGGTGTCCCGGTCACCCTCACCCTCACTGTCACCGGTGAAGGCAACTTCGACCGCCTCAAGGCCCCCGTCCTCGCCACCGGCTCGCTCTGGCGCTCCTACACACCCAAGCAATCTTTCCAGGCCTCCGATGCCACCGGCTATCACGGCACCAAAACCTTCGAATACGTGCTCATGCCCATGGCTGAAAACATCACCGAAGTCCCTCCGCCGCAGTTTAACTTTTTCAATCCCGAAACCAAAACCTACGTTGACCTCACGCCGAAGCCCATTCCCGTCGCCGTCAAGCCCGCCCCGCCCGGCCAGGCGCTCGCGCCCGTCCCCGTCGTCGCCAGCAACGCCGCCAACACCGCGCCCACCCTCGTTGGCCCGCGCACCGAGCCCGGCACCTGGGTAAACCCTTCCCTCGCGCCGGTTTTCTTCTCCCCTTATTTCCTCGGCGCCCAGGCCGTTCCCGCCGTCATCCTCACCGGCCTCGTCCTCACCCGCCGCCGGCAATTGCGCCTCGAAACCGATCCCGCCTACGCCCGCAAGATCCGTGCGCGCCGCGCCGCCACCGCCGCCTTGGACAAGGCCCGCGCCGCTGCCACCGCCGGCCACGCCGCCGAATTCTACACCGTCGCCCAGCACGCCCTGCAGGAGGCCGCCAGTGCCTCCTCCGAATGGCGGCAGGAAAACGTCGCCCAGGCCCTCACGTGGGAGGAATTCGACGCCCACCTCGCGACCCGCGGCCTTTCCGTCGAAACCCTCGCCGCCGTCCGCGAAATTTTTGAAGCCGGCGACGCCCTGCGCTTCGGCGGCTTCACTCCCGGCCAGGAAACCCTCGCCCAGGCCGCCACCCGGCTCGACGGCCTCGTCCGCGAACTCCTCCGCCACGCATGAAATCGCTGCCCGCCATTCTCGTCGCCGCGGCCATCCTTACACTGGCCTGCGGCGCCGCGCGTGCCCAAACCCCTACGCCAACCCCTGCTGCTCCCGGCCTCGCGCTGCCTTCAGGTTCATC
>CAZDAQ010000043.1:0-18205 GCA_964503425.1 uncultured Opitutales bacterium | reverse complement strand
AAGCTGGCGGTGGACTATGTTTATGAAGTAGTGGCGGGGGCGGCGAAGGGGTGAGTGGAGAGTGGACAAGCTGCGGTGCATTTCCGTCTGGCATTAGGGAGGCGGGAACGGCAGGATGGAGGTTTATCTTTTTGCCATGATTGACCTCAAGCTACTGCGGGAAGACCCGGAACGGGTGAAGCGGGCCGTGGGCCGCAAGAAATTCCAGGTGGATTTCGACGCGATTAACGCGACCGATGCCAAACGGCGCGCAGCGGTGGCGGCGGCGGAAACCGCAAGAGCCGGGCAAAAGGCGACCAATGCCGAGATGGCGAAACTACCCAAGGGCTCGCCGGAGTTCCTGGCGAAAGTGGCGGAGATGAAGCAACTCTCCGCGCAGGTGAAAGAATTGGAGACGACGGCGAAAACGGCGGACGAGGAATGGGATAAGATTTTCCTGACGCTGCCCAACCTGCCACACGACAGCGTGCCGGACGGACGGACCGATGCGGACAATCAAGTGGTGGCGACGTGGGGCGATCCGACGGCGGTGTCACCGCTGGCGACGCCGCATTTCGACATCCCCTGGTTTACGCAACTGGTGGATTTTGAGCGCGGGGTGAAGGTGACGGGGGCGGGCTTCCCGTTTTATATTGGGGACATGGCGCGGCTGGTGCGGGCGTTAATCAGCTTTTTTCTGGAAGAGGCGCGGACGGCGGGCTACGAGGAGTTGATGGCGCCGCTGCTGGTGAACCCGGCGAGCGCGACGGCGACGGGACAACTGCCGGATAAGGAAGGGCAGATGTATCACTCGACCGTGGATGACCTGTATTTGATTCCGACGGCGGAAGTGCCGGTCACGAATTTCCTGCGGGACGAAATTCTGGCCGAGAAGGATTTGCCGGTATTGCGCTGCGGCTACACCCCTTGCTTTCGCCGCGAGGCGGGGAGCTGGGGCGCGCATGTGCGCGGGTTGAACCGGCTGCACCAATTTGACAAGGTCGAGCTGGTGAAGTGGGTCCATCCCGAGAAGAGTTTTGAAGAACTGGAAAAACTGCGGACGGACGCGGAGCGGCTGCTGCAAAAGCTGGGGCTGCCTTATCGTGTGCTGCTGATTTGCGCGGGGGACATTGGGTTCCCGCACGCGAAGCAGTATGACCTGGAAGTGTGGGCGGCGGGGCAGAAGCGGTGGCTGGAGGTGTCGAGCTGCTCGAATTTCACGGATTTCCAGGCGCGGCGGGCGGGCATCCGCTACCGGCCAAAGGACGGTGGCAAGGTGGAAGTGGTGCACACGCTGAATGGCTCGGGGCTGGCGGTGCCACGCGTGCTGGCGGCGATTTTGGAGAATAACCTGGAGGCGGACGGGCGGGTGCGCGTGCCGGCGGCGCTGGCGCGGTGGTATGGCGGGGAGTTTATCGGGCCGGCCAGGGCTTAGGTGCGAACGAAGGCGGGTGGCGAATTTGCTGTTTAGTCCGGGGCCGCTTGCGCTTACATAGTCGCTGTCGCGGGTTCGCGCGACGCGGTATGCCCAAAGCCAAGAGTAATCTAACGGAAGCCGTTCCCAACCGGCGAACGGCGGCGGTGCGTTTGGCGCGGGCCATTCCTCCAGAGCGGTGGCATGGGCGGGTTTTGGCGTGGATGAAGAGAAATGAGCGGATGAAGGAGCCGGCGGCAGTGGCAGTCTCGGGCGGAGCGGATTCGGTGGCGTTGCTGCTGTTATTGTGGGCGTATTTTCCTGTGTTGCGGAAGCGTCTGACGGTGTTGCATTACGATCATGCGACGCGGGCGGAGTCGGCGGCGGATGCGGAATGGGTGCGCGGGCTGGCCGAGGATTTGGGAGTGAAGTGTGTGACCGGACGGCGCGAGGCGAAAGGGAAGGAGGTTAGCGAAGCGGCATTGCGAGAGGCGCGCTGGGCGTTTTTCCGCAAGGGATTAAAAATGATGGGGGGACGCGTAATCTTTTTGGGACAGCAGCGCGACGACATTGTGGAGACGATGCTGATGCGGCTGGCGCGCGGGAGCGGACCGGGCGGGTTGAGCGCACCGCGGCCCGTCAGGGAATTTGCCGACGGGGTGGTGGCGCTTAGACCCTTGCTTGATCTGGATGCGGAGGAATTGCGGGCGGCCTTGCGAGGGGCGGGGGTGGCGTGCAGGGAGGACGCGAGCAATGCGTTGGACGACTATTTGCGGAACCGACTGCGACAGCAAGTGGTGCCGGCGTGGAAAACGGCCGTCGGCAAACGGGACCTGGCGGCGGGGGTGGCGCGTTCACGGGCGCTATTGGAAGAAGATGACGAGGCACTGGAGGCAGTGGCCCGCGCGGTGCTGGCAAAACCGAAGCGGGGCGAGGCGCTGAAGCTGGCCGGACTGGCCGCACAGCCCTGGGCGACCTGGCGGCGGGGGTTGCGCCGGTGGCTGGAGACGCAAGGACTCGGAGAGAATTTTTCCGCGGCGGCATTTGAGAAAGTGCTGGCGGCACTGCACGCCGGTGAAAACGGAAGGTGGAGTGCCGGGCGGGGTTGCTGGCTGGAGGCGAAAGATGGGGTGCTGGCGGTGCGCTCAGGCGCAGTAAAGCCAGCGGTGAGCAAGGCATGGAAGCCGGTGAAGCTGAAGCCAGGAAAACCAGTGAAATTGCCGAACGGCGCGCTATTATATGGCACGGTGGTGGAAAGCCCGGCGACGCTGGTGGAAGCAATCAAAAGCAGAAGACTCGACGCGGCGCGGCATGCATGCCTGGCGCTGGCGGAGGGTGAGGCATTGAGGTTCGTGGCGCGGCCCTGGCGAGCGGGCGACCGCTACCGGCCATTGGGTGCGCCGGGCCGGAGGAAATTGCAGGATTTGTTCACCGATAAAAAAATCGCTGTAGGGGAACGATTTATGCTTCCCGTTGTCTGTAGTGGGGACGGTCAGCCTGTCTGGGTGCCTGGTTTGACACCGGCGGAAAGCCGCCGGGTGCAGCCGGGCGCGCGGCGGGCTCTATGGTTGACATACCAGCCTATAAAACCGATAATATAAGATTCCGTTGGCACTTATGAACGATCCGAACAACCGCAAAAACCTGCCGCAGCCTGGCGGACCGCCTGAGCGTTTTCATCCGAAGATGATGATATTCTACCTCGTGGTGGTGTTGCTGCTGATCGGGGTATGGGCGGCGTTTTCCTCGCCACAGACGGGGCATGTGTCAGAAATGTCCGTGACGCAGGTGTTGCAGGCATTGGACAAGAAGGAGATAGAAAGCATGACGCTGCGGCCGGATCCGGGTTCGGGAACAGACTGGTATTCGATTGTCGGGCAGAAGAAGAACCCGCTGTATAAGCCGGGCTCGGACGCGAACGCACCGGGGGCGCAACCGGAGGCGCAATCGCTGTTGTTCGAGGCGAGCGGGCGGCTGACACCGGAGCGCTATGACCGGCTGGCGGCCTTTGCCGGCGCGGATGAGAAGGGCGGCAACGCGTTGATGGCGACGCTGCTGGTGGACGTGCTGCTGCCGCTGGGGATGCTGCTGTTGATTTATTTTCTGCTGATCCGCCAGTTCAAGCTGGCCGGGCGCGGGGCGATGGCGTTTGGCAAGAGCCGGGCGCGGATGCTGACGCGGGACCGGGAGAAGGTCACCTTCAAGGAAGTGGCGGGCTGCGATGAGGCGAAGGAGGAAGTCTCGGAAGTGGTGGAATTTTTGAAGGACCCGAAGAAGTTCCAGCGCATCGGCGGACGGGTGCCGAAGGGCGTGCTGATGGTGGGGCCGCCGGGGACGGGCAAGACCCTGCTGGCGCGGGCAGTGGCGGGCGAGGCGGACGTGCCGTTTTTCAGCATATCGGGTTCGGACTTTGTGGAGATGTTCGTAGGCGTGGGCGCGGCGCGGGTGCGCGACATGTTCGAGCAGGGCCGCAAGAACGCGCCGTGCATCATTTTCATAGACGAAATTGACGCCGTGGGCCGGCAACGCGGAGCGGGGCTGGGCGGCGGCAACGACGAGCGGGAGCAGACGCTGAATTCGCTGCTGGTGGAGATGGACGGCTTTGACGGGCACGAGGGCGTGATCATCATCGCGGCGACGAACCGGCCGGACGTGCTGGACAGCGCGCTGCTGCGGCCAGGACGCTTCGACCGGCAAATCATCATTGACCTGCCGGACTTGAATGGACGGGCGGAAATTTTGAAGGTGCACGCGAAGAAGATCAAGCTGGCCAAGGAAGTGGACCTGCACCTGGCGGCGCGGAACACCCCCGGGTTGTCCGGCGCGGATCTGGCGAATTTGCTGAATGAGGCGGCGTTGATCGCGGCGCGTTACAACAAGAACGAAGTGGAGATGGTGGACATTGACGAGGCGCGGGAAAAAATCGCCTTCGGGCGCGAGCGGCGCAAGCTGATGGACGACGAGGACAAGCGCATCGTGGCCTACCACGAGGCGGGGCACGCGGTGGTGCAGGCAGTGGTGGACGACGGGCATTTGCCGCTGCACAAGGTGACGATCATCCCGCGCGGGCAGAGCCTGGGCAGCACGATGTTCGCGCCGAAGAAGGACATGCTCAACCACGGGCTGAAGCGGTTAATGAACCGGCTGTGCTGCCTGATGGGCGGGCGCGTGGCGGAGGAACTGCAGATGGGCGACGTAACGAGCGGCGCGGCCGGAGACATCAAGACGGCCACGAAACTGGCGCGGCACATGGTTTGCGACTGGGGAATGAGCCCAATGGGGCCGATTGCCTTTGGCGAGAACCAGGAACACATTTTTTTGGCGAAGGAAATCACCCGCACGCAGAACTACAGCGAGGAGACGGCGCGGCGAATTGACGCCGAGATCACGGCCATCATGGACGGGCAATACCAGCGCGCGCGGGAGATTTTAACCCAGCGGCGCGCGGCGCTGGACGCCGTGGCGGCGGCCCTGCTGGAGCACGAGACGATTGAGGGCAAACATGTGCATGAAATCCTGGATTTCGGGGCGCTGCGCTCACCGGTGACGCCGAGCACGGCCAAGCCCGCGCCGGTGGATCCGGAAAAGGAAGCGCTGCCGGAGAAGGTCAAGCGCAAGACCGAAGACCTGGGGCCGGGGCCGCAACCGGCCAGTGTGCCGGCGTAAGGGGACTAGAATTGGACAGGTGTCCGGCAAGCATCGCTACGCGACGCCATTTACCGGACTGGAGAGTTCCGTAGGCTGAAGCCCAAGGTAGTAATCACTGTTTCGCTAGGCGAGGCGGAACAGGGAGGGAGTGTGTCGCGGAGCGGGGCTTGAGCTCCGGCACCGGTTGCGAATTGCCCTTGGCACGAGTATTGGCCATGGCCAGTGGCAATGCCGCTAGTCTCAATGCTCATGATTCGCCTCCTTCCGGGCCGTAAAAAATAACCCAAACCGCAAAGTCGGCCGAAAAATCCTCGAAGCGGTGGATCTGGCCAGCGGGAACGAATAGAAACGAACCAACTTCCACGGCATGTCGCTGTTCCCCATCAAAGAACATTCCTTTTCCGCGGGTGACGAAATAAACCTCGTCTCGCGTATGGGGTTTCTGCGGGTCATGACCGGCCGGCGTGTAGAGTTCGAGTGCCAGCGAACCATGGGAAAAAATCGGCACCGCGAGATTGCCGGCCGGCGGTGGCCCTTTGGTTAAAGCCTCCGCCAAACCCAAGTGGAAGACTGGTGAGGAGGTGTCCATGCTTGAACTGGGTATAGTGAGGGGATTTTGCCCGTCAACGACACCGGTAGTCATCGTGCCCTCGGCTACGCGAGGCCGGCCATCTATCGATCCAACCGGGCCTACTCGCCGATGCGGGTCTTGGGCAGGCCGGTGACGCGTTTGGTGCCTTCCTTCCAGACGCCGCGCTTTTTCATGAGATCAATGCGTTCGAAACGCTTGAGGACGTTGCGCTTTTTCTTGGAGGAGCCGGAGCCCTGGCGGAAGCTGGTGTGTTGCGACATGGTGAAAGTGAATTGGCGTAAAGGGTGAGATTAAATGCCGGGGCGAACCCGGTGCAATCCCAAAAACCAGCTACGGGGAGACGGTGATGCGGTAGAAAATGGCGGGGTGGGCGGAGTAATTGGGGTCGGTAAAGGTGAGGATGCCGCCGGTGCCGGGCTGGGCGGAGCCGAGGTTTTGCCAGGCGCCGCCCAGGGTGGTGGTGGCTTGAAGCTGGAAGTTGTGGCCGACGTAGGACTGAACCTGGAGGGTGGCGGTCGCGCCAGAGACACCAAAGCTGGCGACCTGCTGGACGCTGCTGGCGAGGAGGACGGTGCCGTGGTTGACGAAGTGGGCGGGCAGGTTGGAGCCGCTGGTGATAAGGTCGAGGACGGCGTTGGGGCCGTTGGTGAAAGTGCCGGAGATGTTCAACTGGGTGCCACCGGTGAGGCGCAGCACGTTGTTGTTCACGACATCACCCGTGACGGTGAGGGAGCCGCCGAGCGTCGAGGTGGCGAGGCCGTTCAGAACGAGGTCGCCATCAATGGTGCCGTTGCCGGAGAGAAAAGCGCCGCTTTCGATGGTGAGGGTGCCGATGTTGATGTCGCCGCTGGCGAGGCTGAGGGTGGCACCGGTGGCGATGTCCATGTCGCCGTCGCCGGTAATGTTGCCGGCAATGATGAGGGTGCCCGACTGCACGAAGGTGTCACCGGAATAGGAGTTGTTGGAGCCGGCGAGGGTGAGGGTGCCCGTGCCGGTCTTGGTGAGGGATATGGCTTGGTTGGCGCTGTCGGTGATGTTGCCGCTGAAGCTGGAGTCGAGGTTGAGGCCGCCGATGATGAGGGTGCAGAGGGAGCCGCCGGCGGCGCTTTGGTCGCTGGCGGTGAGAGTGGTATTGGCTCCGCCGGTGAGGGCGCCGAGGAAGAGGTCAAGGTCGTCGGTGGATTGGTTGTCGGCCGTGAGGTTGTCTGCGAGGACGAGGGTGGCGTTGGGCAGGCCCCAGTTGGCGCCGTTGTTGAAGCGCAGGGTGCCGTTGCCCTGGGCGAAGATCGTGCCGAAGTAGGTGGAAGCGTCACCCTGAAGCGTGAACAACTGGTTGCCGGCGGTGATTTGCAGGGAGATATTCCCCGCGCCGCTGACGGTTCCGGCGAGGGTGTTATTGCCCGTGACGGTGAGGGTGCTGGCGGCGGAGACGGCGAGATTGTTGGCGAGGCTGGCATTGGCCGGAAGGGTGAGGTTGGCGCCGTTCAGGGCGATGTTGCCGATGCCCAACGCGGTGGGACTGCCGAGGACGACGGTGCCGTTGTTTAGCTGTGAGCCGCCGGAGAAAGAGTTGGAGGTGTTGACGGTAACGGTGCCGTTGCCGTTTTTGACGAAGAGGCCGGTGCCGCTGATTGAGCCGCTGCCGGTGAGGGTGTAGGGGGTGGCCTTGGTGTTGATGAAGGTAAGGCTGGAAGGCTGAACCGTGCCGGAGAGGGTGACAGTGCTGTTAGTGTCGGTGCCGTTGAAGATGACGGCATCGGAATTGAAGAATTTATCAGCGATGACGCCATTGACCCAGTTGCTGGTGGTATTGTCCCAAGTGCCGCTGATTTTACCGGCCCAGACAAGGGAGGCGGGGCTGCCGGTCACGGTCAGCCGGATATAGCCGGGCGCGGTGCCGGAGCTGGGGCGGGTGATGGCATAAGTCTGGCGATTGCCCGAGGGGAGGTTGGAGAAGAGGCCGGTGCCGCTGGCGGCGCCGAGAGCGCCGGTGCTGGAGACCAGGACGTAAACCCCGGGACTGAGCGTACCATTGATCAGGTTGATTAGGAAGGTTTCGTTGCCGCTGACGCTGATGCCGTTGGTGGCGACGATTTGGTCGTTGCGGCCGGAGGGGGAGTTGGAGAGGTCGAGCGCGCAATTGCCGCCGGTGAGGATCAGGGTGCCGACATTAAGCGTGACGGGATTGCCGAGGCCGCCCGGGGAGAGCACACCGCTGCCGACAGACGAGACCACGCCCGGGAAGGTGCCGTTAATGACCAGGGTGCCACCGCTGACGGTGGTGTTGCCGGAGTAGTTGATGTTGCCGTTGAAGGTGAAGGTTCCGGTGCCGATTTTCGTAATGCCGGTGAGGTTGCCGGTACCACCGCCGTCATTGATATTGCCGGAAAAAACGGCATCAGTGTTGAGGCCGCCGATGACGAAGGTGGTGTTGCCGCCGCCGGAGGTGGTGCCTTCGGAAAGACTGGTCGCGGGACCGCCGCTGAGGGAACCCAGGTAGATGGTGCCGGCAGGGCTGCGGGTGGTGATGGAAGAGCTGGTGCCGAGGTTGAAGCCCGTGGTGTTACTGCCGCTGGAGCCGTTGAAGCGCTCGGTGCTGCTGCCGGCGGCCACGATGGTGCCATTGAAGGCGGTGAGCTGGCCGGCGACGCCCTGCCAGCTAAATACGTGCCCATTGGAAAAGCCAGGGCCGGTAAGGTTGAGGGTTCCATTGCCACTGAGGGTGCCGCCGAGGCCGTTATTGCTGGTGTTGTTGATATTGAAAGCGCAATTGCCGGAAATGAGGAGGTTGTTACCGATGGCTCCCGAGGGATTTTGGATGAGGGTGGCATTGGTGATGGAGATGTTGCCGGTGCCGGCGGAGGCGAGGTTGCCCAGCACGACGGTGCCGGAGGCGATATTGGTCCCACCGGTGTAAGTATTGGCATTGCTGAGGGTGAGTGTGCCGGCGCCGGATTTGTTGAGGGCCATGGAGCCGGTGAGGTTGCCTGTGCCGGAAAAGGTGTAATTTTGGGCGGAGGCGACGTTGACGAATGCGGGAGAAAGGGAGGCGGTGAGGTTGATGGAGGGGGAGGCGGAGCCGGTGTCATCGAAGGTCGCGTTGTTGCCGTTGACGTAGGCGACGAGGGTGTTGTTGCCATTGAGCCAGTTTAAGGAGCTGGCATCCCAAGTGTTCGTGACGCCATCGCCTTTCCAGATGTAATTGCTGGGCGGGGGCGGGGGGGTGAGCGGAGTGACGATGACGCGGAGTGTCTGGGTCAGCGTGCGGCCGTCGTTGACGGTGAAGTCGAAATTGGCGCGGCCGAAGAAGTTGACGGTGGGGGTGAAGAGGACGGTGTGGCCGTCGGGCTGGAGGACGGCGGAGCCGTTGGTGATGTTGGATAGGGAGTAAGTGGCGCTGGTGGCATAACCGCCGGCGTATTGGGAAAGGTCAATGGTGACGTTGGCGGGCGCGGCGACGGTGTTTTTCAAACAAACGGCATGGGGGGCGGCGCAGAAGTAGAGGTATTCATCGAGGGCATTGTAGCCGGTGGTGGGCATGTAACTCGCGGGAGAGGCGGCCACGGGGATGTTGTGGTTGTCGGCAGAAGGGGAGAAGCCGACGGCATCGAGCCAGTAGTCGGGCATGCCGTTGGCGGGATTGGTTTCGGTGGCAGCGGTGCTGTTGGCGATGATGCCGTAGCCGGAGTTGGGGAGGCCGGAATCGGCCTGGGTGTTATACAGGGTGCCGCGGGTGCCGAGGGAGGTGGCGTCGCTGATGACTATGGCGTCAACCTGGTCGCGGGGGAGCACGCCAGCTGAGGAAGTGACCAGGGGGACGGCACTGGCGGCCGTGACGGTGGGCAGGGAGGAGGTGGTGTTGGACCAGGGGGCGTTGAGGACGGTGGTGGCGTCAACGGAATTGGCGGGCGAGCCGTTGAGGACGCCGTTCTTATCGCCATCGAGCAGGTTGCCGGTCGCGTAGGCACTTTGGTTGGAGTCCACCTGAAAGTAATTGGCGCCCGGGCTGCTGGTGGACGGGCCGGCGATGAAGTAGTTGTTGATGACGTCCCAGGTGAATTTGCCGGCGGAGTTGCCGGTGGTCATGCCGTCCTGGTAATTATAGACGACGTTGTTGACGTATTGGAGGTTAGCCTTGCCGAGGGGGTTGCGGTTATGGGCGTCGGCCCAGAGGTTGCAAAGGAAGGTCATGGGGCCGGTTTCAAAGTGGCCGTTGAAAACCTGGTTTTTGATCGGGTAGGCGAAGATGCAATACTGCACGGTCAAATTCACGCAGCCGGTGGCGTCCACGTTGTTGTAGGCGGCGAACTCGAAGTCACAGTGATCGAAGATGGTGTTGGTGGTGCTGCCGGCGTTGACGGCGTTGGTGTGCGAACTGCCGCTGGTGAGGCCGGCCCAATTGGGGTCCAGGCTGCCGTCGCGAAAGCGGATGTAGCGCACGACGCAATTGGTTTTGCCAAAAAAGGAGACCTCGCAGCCGAAGACGCCGAAGCCGGCGCCGGGGGCGGTCTGCCCGGCGATGGTAATGTTGCTGCCGGTGCTGACTGGGGAAAGCAGTTGGACATAACCGCCGACATCAAAGACGATTATGCGGTTGGAGCCGCCGACGGCGTCGCGGAAGGAGCCCGTGCCGGAGTCGTTGAGGTTGGTGATGTGATAAACGGAGGTGCCGTGGCCGCCCGTGGCATTGGCGCCGAACCCGAGGGCGCCCGGAAAGGCGGCGGGCGGCTGGGCCGGAAGAGATAACGCTGACAGAAGCAGCGTGGCCAACACGGCGAGCCGGGCCGAATGGCGGAAAACGCAAAAATTGGGATGCATAAACATCTCCAGACGGGCGCTTTAGCCAATGGGAGCCCGGGTGGAAGGGGTGAGGATGGACTTTAAGGGAGGGGTAACTTGACCGATGCCTCTAAGAGCAGTAGTTTTAGCCGAAACCGGGCCGCTGGCTCAAGACAAAATCACCTGCAAAGCGGGGCTGGCCCGGCATCTGCTGACATACACCATATGAAAACCAAAGCACCCAAGACCACCCACCGCGCATTGTTGAAGTGGATTGGCAAGATGGTGGAGATGTGCCGGCCGGAGAAGGTGCATTGGTGCGACGGGTCGCAAGGTGAAGCGGACCGGCTGTTCGCGCAGATGGTGAAACAGGGGACGGCGATCCGGCTCAATCCTAAGAAGCGACCGAACAGTTATTTATTCCGGTCGGATCCGCGGGATGTGGCGCGGGTGGAGAAGCGGACATTCATTTGCTCGCACAGCAAGGACGACGCCGGGCCGACCAACAACTGGGAGGAGCCGCGGGCAATGCGGCACAAGCTGAAGGAATTGTTTGCCGGGTGCATGAGGGGGCGGACGATGTATGTGATCCCCTTTTCGATGGGCCCGGTAGGCTCGCCCCTGGCGCACATCGGGGTGCAGGTGACGGATTCGCCGTATGTGGTGGTGAACATGCGGATCATGGCGCGCGTGGGGAACGCGGTGCTGAAGGTGCTCGGCGA
Source organism: uncultured Opitutales bacterium (assembly GCA_964503425.1). Taxonomy (GTDB): domain Bacteria; phylum Verrucomicrobiota; class Verrucomicrobiia; order Opitutales; family JABDGR01; genus CAZDAQ01. The sequence continues at coordinate 7,071 of CAZDAQ010000043.1, read as the reverse complement.
GCACGGGTTTTTTGTGCCGTGCCTGCATTCGGTGGGGCAGCCGTTGCAATCGGGAGAGAAGGACGTGGCGTGGCCGTGCAACCCGGAGAACACCTACATCGCGCATTTTCCCGAGGAGCGGACGATTGTGTCGTTTGGCTCGGGTTATGGCGGCAACGCGCTGCTGGGGAAGAAATGCCTGGCGCTGCGGATCGCCTCGTGCATGGCGCGGGACGAAGGCTGGCTGGCGGAGCACATGCTGATCATGGGGGTGGAGAACCCCGAGGGGGAAAAGACGTATGTGTCCGCGGCATTCCCGAGCGCGTGCGGGAAGACGAATTTTGCGATGCTGATCCCGCCGAAGGAAATGAAGGGCTGGAAAGTGACCACGGTGGGCGACGACATCGCGTGGATCAAGCCGGACAAGCAGGGGCGGCTGCATGCGATCAACCCGGAGAACGGGTTTTTCGGCGTCGCGCCCGGCACGTCGCCGGAGACGAACCGGAACGCGATTCAATCGTGCCGCAAGGACACGATTTTCACGAACGTGGCGCTCACGGACGACGGGGACGTGTGGTGGGAAGGGCTGACCCCGAAGCCACCCGCGCATTTGATTGACTGGCTGGGGCAGGACTGGACGCCGGATTGCGGGCGGGTGTCGTCGCACCCGAACTCGCGGTTCACCGCGCCGCTGGCGAACTGTCCGTGCCTGGACCCGGCGGTGGATGATTTGGAGGGCGTGCTGATCCAGGCGTTTGTGTTTGGCGGGCGGCGGATGCACGATGTGCCGCTGGTGTATCAGGCCTTTACCTGGAGCCACGGAGTTTACCTCGGGGCGACGATGGGCTCGGAGATGACAGCGGCGGCGGAGGGTAAGCTCGGGGCGCTCCGGCGCGATCCGATGGCGATGTTGCCGTTTTGCGGTTACAACATGGCGGATTATTTCCGGCACTGGCTGAAAGTCGGGAAGCACCTGGACGAGACGCCGCGGATTTTTCACGTGAACTGGTTTCGCAAGGACGAGCAGGGGCGGTTTCTGTGGCCGGGCTACGGGCAGAACATGCGGGTGCTGCGGTGGATCGTGGAGCGGGCGAACGGGCGGGCGTTTGCGAAGGAGAGCCCGATTGGGTGGCTGCCGCGGTATCAGGATTTGGACTGGCGCGGGCTGGAGTACACGCCGGCGGAGTGGGAAGTGCTGATGGGATTCGACCGGGAAAAGACAAAGGCGCAGACGCTGTCGCACGAGGAATTGTTCATCTCGCTGTGGGACCACCTGCCGAAGGAGTTTATTTTTGAGCGGGATTTGCTGCTGTCGCGGTTGTGAGGAATTTGCACAATCACTACACTTCATCCACCTCAAGGATGACGTTCACCCATAGGATCTATTAATTGATGCAATCCAGATAAAAAGCCACCACGAAAATTTATGTAATCGTCATCGAACGAATGAATCTGATACTGCATTATCACTCCGAGTGCGGATATAGCGTTTATGACATTCAGTAAATTGCCCTTTGCATAGTTTTCCATTCTATCATGCTTAACGCAATTGTAGGCTACCCACCAATCTGGGCTTTTGCTTTTCCAATTCTCCCAGGGCTTGAATTGCAATCGATACCTGTGAATAAACACCCTGTCGTCTTCCATTTTCGGAAACTTTTTTAAGATAATTGGTCTGCAAGAATTTATACCTTTAGGGTTTTTGGTTCTGTCGATTCGCTTGCATAATTCTTTTAGTGCAACATCAATTTCCGATCCTGCAGCGAGCAAAAGTCTAACCAACTCTAGAGAGTAGGCTTTATAATTATGGGGATTAAATTCAAGGAATCTTGCGTATTTTTCGAGGTCGTCCTCAAGGGCATTAAAATAATCGAGATTTATAGAACGCATGATTGAAAAACGGTGAGGGAGGATGAATTTAACATTGGCGAGGCAGAAGAATATAGGAGTAGATTGCGAATCTGAATGATGAATGTCAAAATCATAATTATGACAATAAAAATGACTAAATCATACATTATGATATGGAAGACGGTAGCGCAGTCGTCGGTCCAGAGCCGGAGGCCGGGCTGGGTGACGGGCGGGCGGCGGGAGGGGCCGGGCAAAGGGGATTGCCCCGGAGGGGAATGGGTGTTGAGGTGGCGGAAACCCATGAACTATTTCTTGAGGTCGGATTCTTGCAAATAAACCCCCGCATCGGCATCAAATATTTGCACCTTTGCCGTCACCGGAATGGTGAAATAGGATTGGTCAAGAGGTTTGTCGAGTAGTTTGATGGACGATTCGTCAATAGAACAAACAAAGCCGCTGGCTAGTTTCTTTCCATCCATATCCATCGCATCTAATACGATTTCCATTGGAAGTATAAATGGGCCATTTTTTGTGTTCAGTGTCTTGGTTTTGCTAATCCTCCAAAGGTTATAATGCTCCGGGTGTGAGGGGTCGCTGGCGGGTATTGGCGGATTTCTTCGCCCCAAGGAAGGTAGTCCGGTTGTACCCAAGGTTTCGAGAACGCTGAAGGAATGTCCCGCAGATCCCTCAATCGTGAACAAACATGGAGGGCCATCCTTGGGCGTTCCAAACGTTATATTCGTAAAGGCTTTCTGCCAGGCCTCCAGATTGGTGAAGGAAGCCATATAGAATTTAATCGGCTCGCTGGCAAATAATACCTGCACGGGATTAAACAGTGGGTTACTCTGAAACGAATTCGGCAAATACTCCTCAAACTGCTCCGGGTTTGACGTGATGCGGATATAGGTTCTACTGTAGAGCAACCCCATGTATCGCTTACCGTCAAACACGAGCGTGGCACCGCGTTTTGGATCTGAAGGAAGTGAAACATCTATCATGTAGCGGCCTTGTGAGTATGTAAAATTACCGGTAAATCGATTATTATTAACCTCATAGGTATAGGTGTATTGAATATCCGGAAGGGAGCTGTAGTAATTCTTTAGCTGCGATATTTCCTGGGCGAGATCCGGATTGGGATCGCTTGGGGCGTTTTGTGCATTCGCATTCAGGCAACCCTGAATTGACGCGAATGCCAGAAGGCAAATTCGCAAGAACATTCGCCAAGTCGTAGCGTTATGATGATATTCGTGAATGCGCATAGAAATCCAGTTGTTTAGAATGCAGAATTCAAAATTGACGCGGAGGCTACGTGGTTGGCGGGTGGCAGGATATTTGGCCACAGGGCATGATGGGGATTGCAAGGTTAGGATAATACCGTCCGTTGGGTTTGAGCAATGGGAAAGCGGTCCGATGTTGGCGGAGGTGACCGGGCAAAGGGGATTGCCCCGGAGGGGAATGGGTGTTGAGGTGGCGGAAACCCATGAAGGAGTTAATGGCCATCCTGCAACAGTTGGAGCGCGAGCCGCGGACGCCGCACGCGCTGGCGACGTTGGTGACGGTGGAAGGGTCGTCGTACCGGCGGACGGGGGCGCGGTTGCTGGTGAATGGGGCGGGGGTTTCCCTTGGGTCAACCAGCGGGGGGTGTCTGGAGGAGGATGTGCGGGAGCGGGCGCGGGTGGTGCTCGCGGAGGGGGTGGCGCAGGTGGCGGTCTATGACACGACGGCGGAGAATGATTTGGTGTGGGGGGTGGGGCTGGGGTGCCAGGGGGTGGTGCGCGTGCTGGTGGAGCGGCTGGCGGGGCAGCCGGGGTGGGCGCGGGCGGTGCAGCGGAATTTGGCGGAGAGGAAGGAGACGCGCTTGAACGTGGTGTGGGAGGCGGCGGATAAGACGATGTTGGGGACGCGGGAAGCGGCGGAGATGGACGGAGGGGCGAAGGAAATGGCGAAGGAAACGATGAAGGTGTTTGAGGATACTGTGAGGCCGCCGGTGCGATTGGTGATTTTTGGCGCGGGAGACGACGCACAGCCGCTGGCGCGCATGGCGAAGGAACTCGGCTGGCAGGTGGAAGTGCGGGATGCGCGCGCGGGTTATGCGACGACGGGAAGGTTTCCGGCGGCGGATGTGGTGAAGGTGGAAAGAGCGGAAGCCGCGGCGGATTTGGCTATGGATGCGCTGACGGTGGCGGTGATTATGACGCACCGTTACCGGGAGGATGGGCCGCTGCTGCGGGCGCTGCTGCCACGGGCGCTGCCGTATGTGGGGTTGCTCGGCCCGAAGAAACGCGCGGAAAGGATTTTGAGCGAACTGGCCGGGGAAGGGTTTGCGGTGACGGAGGCAATGCGCGGGCGGCTGCATGCGCCGGTGGGGTTGGACATCGGCGGCGACACGCCGGAGGCGGTGGCGCTGGCGGTGCTGGCGGAGATGCAGGCGGTGCTGGCGGGGCGGGACGGCCGGCCGTTGCGGGAGCGGACGCGGCCGATACACGCGTGAGGATCGGCGCGTTTCGATACGCACTTGACAAGATGGGGGAGTGGGAGAAACGTTGCGGGAGTAACCCCGGTTATTGCAGCCATGAGTACCCTGAAGTTAAATGTGAACGGCCAGGAGCGCACGGTGGACGTGGCGGAGGATACGCCGTTGCTGTGGGTGTTGCGGGACACCCTGGACATGCCGGGGACGAAATACGGGTGCGGGATGGGGGTGTGCGGGGCGTGCACGGTGCATCTGGACGGGCAGGCGAAGCGCGCGTGCATCACGCCGGTGAGCAAGGTCGGCGACGCGAAAGTGGTGACGATTGAAGGGCTGGCGGCGGACGGAAAGCTGACGAAACTGCAGCAGGCGTGGTGCGATTTGGACGTGCCGCAATGCGGGTATTGCCAGGGCGGGCAGTTGATGACGGCGTCGGCGCTGCTGGCGGCGAAGCCGAAGCCGACGGACGCGGACATTGACGCGGCGATGGCGGGAAACATTTGCCGGTGCTGCACGTATTTGCGGATTCGCCAAGCGGTGCACACGGCGGCGGGGGCCTAAAGAGATTTTTCTAGCCATGAGAACCCCTGCAAAGACCCGGCGGCGCGGCATGGACCGGCGCGATTTCATCAAGGTAAGCGCACTGGCGGGTGGAGGATTGATGATTGCGGGTTACTGGAATGCGGCGCGGGCGCAGGACTACCGGCAGGGCCGCACGGCGCAGCCGGCCTTGAACCCGAATGTATTCATCAAAATCACGCCGGACAACGTGGTGACGTTGGTGTCGAAGAACCCGGAGATCGGGCAGGGGATCAAGACGGCGCTGCCAATGATCATCGCGGAGGAACTGGATGTGCCGTGGGACAGCGTGGTGGTGGCGCAGGCGGATTTGAACGCGGCGTATGGGTCGCAACAGTCAGTGGGCAGCACCTCGATGCCGAACAATTACACGCCAATGCGGAGACTGGGCGCGACGGCGCGGGCGCTGCTGGTGGCGGCGGCGGCGCAAAAGTGGAGCGTGGCGGCGGCCGAATGCACGACGGAAAAAGGCGCGGTGCTGCACGGGCCCTCGGGCAAGCGGGCGACTTATGGCGAGCTGGCGGCGGTGGCGGCGGCGCTGCCGATGCCGGACCCGGCGAGCGTGACGCTGAAGGATCCGAAGAATTTCAAAATCATCGGCACGCGGATACCCGGCGTGGACAATGCGAGAATCGTCACCGGCCAGCCCCTGTTTGGGATTGATCAAAAGCAGCCGGGGATGGTTTACGCGGTTTATGAGAAGGCACCGGTCTTTGGCGCGAAGGTGGCCAGCGCGAACCTCGACGAGATCAAGAAAATGCCCGGGGTGAAAGATGCGTTTGTGCTGGATGACAGCATGAGCGGGCTGGCGCCGGGGGTGGCGATTGTCGGGGATTCGACGTGGACGGTGTTCAAGGCGCGGCTGGCGCTGAAGGTGCAATGGGCGGACAGTCCGTATGGGAAGCAGAGCACGGATGATTTTAAGGCGCAGGCAGCGGCGTTGAGCAAAACGGCGGGGCAGCCGCTGGGCACCCCGGCGGGGGACACAACCACGCTGCCGCCCGGGGCGAAGAGCGTGGAGGCGGCGTATCAATTTCCGTATCTGGCGCACGCGACGCTGGAGCCGATGAACGCGACGGCGCTGGTGAAGGACGGAAAGGTGGAGCTGTGGGTGCCGACGCAGATTCCGGGAAACGCGCAGCAGGCGGTGACGCGGGGACTGGGGCTGACGGCGGACAAGGTGACGGTGCATGTGACGCGCAGCGGCGGCGGGTTTGGGCGGCGCGGGATTAACGAGTTTGCGCTGGAGGCGGCGGCCATCGCGCAAAAGGTGGAGGGCACGCCGGTGAAGCTGACGTGGGCGCGCGAGCAGGACATGCAACATGATTTTTACCGCGCGGGCGGGTGGCATTTTTTCAAGGGGAGCATGGATGCGGCGGGGAAGCTTTACAGCTGGTATGACCACTTCATCACCTACGGGCTGAACAACACGCAGCGGGTGGGGCAGGCGGCGGGGCTGGGGGTGGGGGATTTTCCGGCGGGGCTGGCGCCGAACTTTCTGGTGCAACAGAGCCTGATCTCGAGCAACGTGCCGATGGGGTTCATGCGGGCGCCGGGCAACAACGCGCACACGTGGGCGATCCAGAGTTTCCTGGACGAACTGGCGCATGCGGGCGGGCGGGACCCGGTGGAGCTGCGGCTGGAAATCCTGGCGGGCGACCGCACGACGCCGTTTTCCAGCGCGCGGATGCGGGACGTGATAAAGCTGGCGGCGGAAAAGGGAGCGTGGGGCAAGAAGCTGCCGCAGGGACAGGGGCAGGGCATCGCATTTGATTACTGCCACCGCGGGTATGTGGCGACCGTGGCGGACGTGACGGTGAGCCAGGATGGGACGCTGAAGGTGAACAAGCTCACGACGGCGGTGGACGTGGGGCCGATAGTGAATTTGAGCTCGGCGGAGAGCCAGGTGCAAGGCGGGCTGATTGACGGGCTGGCGATGGCGCGGTTTTTGGAAATCACGCTGGACGCGGGCCAGGTGCAGCAGAACAACTTTGACGATTATCCCCTGTCGCGCCTACCGGACGCGCCGCCGGTGGAAGTGCATTTCCTCCAGACGGACAACCCGCCAACCGGGTTGGGCGAGCCGGCGCTGCCCTCGGCGGCGCCCGCGGTGTGCAACGCGATTTTTGCGGCGACGGGCAAGCGCATCCGCACGCTGCCGATGAGCGGGACGGACTTGAGCTGGTCGTGAA
>CAZDAQ010000042.1:8097-18250 GCA_964503425.1 uncultured Opitutales bacterium | reverse complement strand
GGTGAGGGTGGCGGCGGGGGTGGCGGAGACTTCGGGGGAGTTGGGGCTGGCGCCGGAGCTGTTAGTGGCAGCAGTGACGTAGTAGTAGGTGGTGCCGTTGATGAGGCCGGTGTCGGTGAAGTTCGTGGTGGCGACGCCGCCATTGATGGTGGAGTAGCCGCTGCCGGAGGTATTTGAGCGCTGAACGAGGTAAGTGGTGGCGTTGGCGGAGGCGGACCAGTTCAGAGTGACATTGCCGTTGCCGGCGATGGCGATGAGGTTGACAGGCGCGAGGGGCGGGGCGAGGGAGCTACCGTTGGTTTCGGGGGAGTTGGCACTGCCGCCGGCGGCGTTGGAGGCGGTGACGACATAGTAATACTTCACGCCGTTGATCGTGGTGCTGTCTTTGTAAGTGGTGCCGGTGACGCCGGTGGCGAGGGTAACGTAGCCGCTGCCGCTGGTGGTGGAGCGTTTGATGGTGTAGCCGGTGGCCCCGGCGGAGCCGCTCCAGTTGAGGGTGATATTGCCATTGCCGAGGGTGAGGGAAAGGCCGCCGGGGGCGCCGGGCGGGCCGAAGACGGTTACTTTGATGAGGCCGGGCGTGGTGGTGTTGACGGTGGCGGCCTGGCTGGCGCCAGCGGGAGGAACGTAGGTGAAGGTGGGCGTGCCGGTGAGCGTGCCGTTATAGCTGAGGAGGGTGTAATTGCCGACGGCCACGCCGGTGGCGGCGGTGACCGTGATGGCACCGTTGAGGGCGACGTTGCCGGCGAGGGCAAGGTTACCGGAGGAGCTGAGCAGCAGACCGCCGCCGGATTGCACGGAAATACTCCCGGTGAGAACGCCGGTGCCACCGAGGGTGCCACCGGGTTGAACTGTGACGGCGGTGCCGGTGTGGATGGCATTAAAACAGAGCGTGCCGTTGGAGACGGTGGTGGCACCGGTGTAGGTGGTGTTGCCGGCGAGGGTGAGGGTGCCGTTACCGATTTTGGTGAGGGCGGCGGGACCACCGCCGTTGCCCAGCACTCCGGAATAGGTGGTGCTGAGGTTTTTCCCGCCAATGCGCCAGGTAACGGTGCGGCCGCCGGTTGGGCTACCGGTCAGCGAGGCGGTAGCTACGCCGGAAAGCGCACCGATATCAATGATCTGACCACCGGAGGGCGGAGTGATATTGTAGTAAGCAAAGACCTGGTCGCCGAGGTTGAGGGTGGCGTTGGCGAAGCCTTTGGTGCTGGCGACGCGGAAGTCACCGCCGTCGGAATCGGTGATGGCATTGATATTGCCGCTGAAGGCGGACCAGTCGCCGTCGAGGTCGGTGCGGATAAAGCCAGTGTAATAGGTGAAATCGCCCGCGCCGGAAAGGGAGCCGGTAAGCGCGCAGCGGCCATCGGCAATCAGTTTGCCCGAAGCGCCGGCCGGCACGATGAGGTTCCACGGGCCGGCTTCACTGGCTTCGACATCGGTCATGGCGAGGGTGGAATTGTTAAGCGTAACGGTGCCGTTGCCGAGGCCGCCGGTGTTGGCAGCGGCGCTGGCGAGGAGGATGGTGCCGCCGTTGATGACGGTATTGCCGGAATAGGTGTTGGGGCTGGCGAGGATGAGGGTGCCGGCGCCAGTCTTGGTGAGACGGCCGGTGCCGCCGATGACGCCGCTGATTTGCACCGAGGAGGTGGCGGTGGGGATATCGAGGGTGCCGCCGCCGGCATTCAGTGTGACGTTGCGGTTGCTGTTGGATTGGAGGCCGGTGAGGCTGAGGGTGCCGTTGTTAAAGACGAGGTTCGAGGCGGTGGAATCGGACGCGCCGATGGAACTGGCCACGCCGCCGTCGTTGACGCTGTCGATCGAGAGAATGCCGCCGTTGATGATGGTCGGGCCGGTGTAAGTATTGGTCGTCGCGATGGTGAAGGTGCCATTGCCCGATTTGGTGAGGCCACCCGTGCCGGTGATGACGCCGGAGCCGGTGAGGGTGTAATTGGTGACTCCCGAGACGGTGATGCTGGCGATGGGGAGGCCATTGGTAAGCGTGACCGTGGGATTGGCCGCGCCAGAATCGTCAAAGGCGACGGTATCATTGGCGACAAAGACATCGGCTACGCCCGAGCGGCGCCAGTTGGCAGTGGCGGCAATGTCCCATTTATTACCTGCGACGCCGCCGGACCAAATGACGCTCGCGGGGGCGCGAGTGGCGGGGATGAAGAGGGAGAGGGTGCCGGAGCCGAGGTTCGTGGTGTAAGGGGTGCCATCGGGGGCTGTCACCGAAATGTTGGCGAGGCTGCCCGTCAGGTTTCCGGTGTAGGTGAGGAGGGTGTAGGTTCCCGGGGAAAACTTGCCGTTAAGCGGATTGAGGACGAGGGAGACATTGCCGTTGAGGACGAGGTTGCCAAGGATGGTGACGCGGTCGTTTGCCTTGGTGAGGCCGGTGGGGTCGTCGGAGAGGTCGAGGGCGAGGGTGGTGCCGTCATTGGCGGTGAGGCCGGCCGCGAAGGTGAGGTTGCCGGGGCTGCCCATACCGGCGCCGGGGGTGACAGCACCTCGATACTGCAAGGTGACGGGCTGGGCGAAGGTGCCATTACCGGCAAGGCGGCCGCCAGTTTTGCCGGCAGCGAGGCTACCGCCCCATGTACCACCCCAGACGGTGACCGGGCTGGATTGGAGCACGCCGTTTTCGACCAGGGCGCCGTCCCAGACGGTGGTGTTGCCGCTAAAGCTGTGGTTACCGGAAAGGGTGAGGTTGCCCGCGCCGACTTTGGTGAGTTTCATGGCGCCGGCGAAAGTGCCATTACCCGTAATGGTGTAGTCCTGGGGATTGTAAACGGTGACCGCGGCAGGGTGAAGCGTGCCATTAAGGGAGATGGCGGAGGAATTGTTGCCGCTAAGGTCAAAGAGCACGGTGTCGCCCTCGGTGTAGGTGCTGACATTACCGCTTTTGAGCCAGCCGGGCGTGGTGCCGGTGTCCCAGGAGAAGTTGCCGGGGCCACCACGCCACTTGAGGGTGGCATTGACCATGGGCGGCGGCGGCGGGGGTGGCATGTTGTAGCCGAGGTAATAGTCGACGTAATTGGCCTGCACGTAGCCTTTGATGGTGGTCTGGTCCCGGTACTGGGGATTGTGCATCAAGGTGTAGAGGCGGGTGATGGAGGGGATGGTGGTCGTGTAAATGCGCAGCTGGGTGTAGTCGTTCGAGACGAGGACGATCTCTTCGCGCCAGTCGCCAAGAATGTCGCCCCAAAAGGCGGGACGGCCACCGTAGGCCTGGTGCACGCCACCGTTGTCCTTATAGATGGAGAAAAGCCGGCCGACGCCACCGCCGACGGGGTCGAACTTATTCACCACGGGACTGGTGGCTCCGGCGCCGGGTCCATCGATCGTTTCACGGCCCAAGTCAGCGTCCCACCAAATGCCTTCGGGCGGCCAGACACTGTTGACGAAAACCTGGTTGCCCTTGGCGTCGTAGATGCCGGGCTGGGTGGAGTACAGCTCGAGGCCCTTATGGTTGGGGTCGATGTCCAAGGCGATGCCGCGACCGACGTCAACGATACCGGTGGCGTACCATTTCTTGATGATTTTTCCGGTAGCAGCCTCGAAATACTCGGTGGCGAGGGCGGAGGCGTTGTTCTGCTGGATGGAGTAGACTTCGAGGCCGGGGCGGTCGGGGTCGATGTCGGCAATGTGCTGGCGGTCGCCGTGAACGATGCCGGCCTGACCCAGGGTGTAAAGGAGGGTGCCATCGCCCTTCAGGCAATAGCCGATGTCGAGGATCTCATCCTTGCCATCGTTATCGACGTCGGCGATGCGGATCTGGTGGCCATCGGGGCAGTTGCCCTCATCGGGACGCAGCCATTTCCAGAGTTGGGAGATGGTGGTTCCATCGTACTTGTAAGCGGTGACCGTTTCATGGAAGACGTTGGAAGGATCGCGCACCTTGCCTTTGACGACGAGGCTGGGGGTAAGGCCATTGAGGTAGGCAATGGCGAAACTCATGGCGGTGGGGCCGTAGACCAGGAAATCGGTGGGCCATTGAATGCGGGTCTTTTCCTTACCGGTCTGGCCGTCGAGGACGGAGATGAACTGGATGGAATCATTGCCGTTGGCGAGGGGGGTGCCATCGCCGAAGACCACGCCGTTGGCGGTGCGGAGGACGACCTCGGCTTTGCCATCCCCGTCCAAATCGAAAACGTCAATGCTGTCCCAATTGCCGGTGGAGACGGCGGTGGAGCCGGGGGAAATGTTATCCTGGTTGAGGCTGTTCGGGCCGAGGTTGACGCGCCAGAGGAAGGTGCCGTCGCGCTTATAGGCTTCGACATACTGGCGGTGGGTGCCATTGGGGTCGGTGGAGGTGCGGTCGACGACGAAATCGTATTCGCCGTCGCCATCGAGATCGCCGACCCAGCAGAACTTGACGTCGTAGGGATAGGTGTCGGTGGTGTCGCCGGGATACTGGGGAATGGATTGGAGGGGGATCGGAAGATACTGACGGCCCGCGGTGGAGTTGGCCGCGAGGGTGAAAGAACCGCTGGCAGCGCCTTCGACACCGTTGATGACGGGTTTTACGAAATAGGTGAAGGACGTGCTGGTGAGGTTGCCCGGGGTATCGACGTAGTCCGTGGTGGTGAGGAGGGGTGCGGAATTGACTTTGACGGCAGCGGTGGAGTTGGCCGAGCGGTAGAGGTTAAAGGTGATGTCGCTGGGATCGTCGCCGAGGAGGCGCCAACCGATATAAACCTGCGTGCTGGTGGTACGGGCGGCGATGACGCCGCGACCGAGCTTTTCCATTTGGCGCTGGGCTTGAGCAGGCAAACACTGGAACACAGCCAACACGACCAGGATCAGCAATTTTAGCAAACGGTCGAGAGGATGTAGTTGGTTGCGCAGCATCGGGATAACGGCGGTAAAATTAGATGACAAAGGCAGCGAGAATCCTAAAGAACATGCACGAGGCAAAAGACCGGGGAAGTCTGCCCAGAGTAATGGGGGGTAGCGTATTTACCTTATTAAAACGTCGTCAGGAGTCAATAGCATGACTATGTACATAAAACACAATATTCACGCTCCTTGCCGCCATGCTTTTGACAAATGTGAGCCGCAAAATCGCGGGTTATTTCGGGTTGGGGGTGCTGCTGGGAACGAGCGTGGCGTTTGGGCACGACCCCTTTTCCAGCACGGTGACGGCCAGGTTCCAGCACGGGCGACTGGAGGTTCGGATTATCATGGCGGAGAATGTTGCGGGCGAGTTGCTGGCGAAACAGGGAGTGGTGGAGACCGATCCGAGCGAGTTGCCGGGGCTGCTGCCCCACCTGGAGGAGCGCGCGGCGACGTTTGTTGAAGTAACTGCAGGGGGAGTGGCGGAAATACCTGAACGCACGACGGTCGTGGGTAAACCGGGGGAGGTGGAGATCAATTTGGTTTATCCCTTTCCGGAAAAGGGGCCAGTGCGCCTGAATGCGGCATTTTTAGGCGGGCTGCCGGGGGCATTTTCCGGCACGATCACGGTGTTTGATGAGGCGGAAAATATGTTGGGGAGCAAAAATGTCTCCGGGACGAATTTGGCGGTGGAAGTGGCGGTGCCGGCGATAAAGAATCCGCCCCCGGTGGAGCTGGCCGCGACACCGCCGGCACCGCGGCCCGGGTTGGGTGTGCGGTTGCGTGCCTGGATTGAGGGGATGTTGGCGGGCCGGGGGTGGTGGGTGGTGGCGGCGGTCTTAATTGGCGGGATCGGCTGGGGTTGGAGGACGGTGCAACGAAGTGGCAGGCGTTAGGGAGGCGCATTAAGGGTTTTCTTCCACAAGGAAAGCGCCTAGAGCAGAGCGGTGCCATAAGGGCAATGGAGCCTTTGGGCGCGGGCATGAATTATTGGCCAACATTGGCGGAGGGGCTGACGCTGCTGGGCGTGGTACTGGGGGTGTATCTGGTTTTGGTGGGGCTGGCGCAATGGGTGCGGAGAACATGGGAGCTGCGGTTTGGGTGGATGTATCACTTGTTTGCCGCGATGGCGGGGTTACTGGCGGGGCTGGAATGGTCGGCCTGGACGCCGGAGTGGATGGCCGCAGTGGAGCGCGAGCTGGCGGCGGCGGTGATTTTACTGGCGACGGTGCCGCTGATTATGCTGCTCAACCGGGTGTTGTGGACGCGGGTGGGGGCGGAGGGGCGGAGGGTGGACGCTCCGCGAGTGCTGGCGGACACGACGGCGTTGGTGGTGTTCATCACGGTGGCGCTGGGGGTGGCGCAAATTATTTTCGGGGTGCAGGTGCCGGGGTTGCTGGCGGGGTCGGGGGTGGTGGCGATTGTGCTGGGGCTGGCGATGCAGGATTTGCTGGGGAATGTGCTGGCGGGGATAGCGTTGTATGCGTCGAAGCCGTTCAAGGCGGGGGACTGGCTGCTGGTGGACGGATACCATGCGCGGGTGATTGAGGTGACGTGGCGCTCGACGCGGCTGCTGACGGATGACGATGTGGTGCTGGAGGTGCCGAACAACGATTTGGTGAAACGGCCGATTGTGAATTTCCACCAGCCTTATCCGCGGCACGCGCTGCGGGTGACGATCGGGCTGCACTACGAGGTGCCACCGGCGCGGGTGCAGACAGCACTCAAGCAGGCGGCGGCGACGGTGCCGGGGGTGTGCGCGGAGCCGGCGCCGCAGGTGGCGGTGCTGGAGTTCGCGGCATCGGCGATCACCTACGAGGTGAAGTTCTGGGTGGAGGACCACGGGTTGAGGACTCGGATCATGAGCGAGGTGCGGTCGCATTGCTGGTATGCGGCGCGGCGGGCGGGGATGGAGATACCGTATCCGATTGTGACGCTGCACCGGCCGGCGGCGCGGGACGCGGCGGGCGCGGCGCGGGCGACCGCGGGGGCGGCATTGCGGGGGCACGCGATTTTCAGCTTTTTGCCGGCGGCGCAGGTGGAGGAATTGTTGCGTTACAGCAAGGTGGCGCTGTATGCGGAGGGGGAGCGGCTGGTGGAGCAGGGGGCGGAGGGGGGCTCGATGTTTTTGCTGGCGCGCGGGCGGGTGGAAGTGCGGGTGACGCGCGAAGGGGCCACGAGCGTGGTGAGCGAACTGGCGACGGGGGACTGCCTGGAGGAGATATCGGCACTGACAGGGGAGCGGCGCACGGCGACGGTGGTGGCGCGCGAGGAGGTGGAGGCGGTGGAGATCACGAAGGCGGCGTTTTCGGAATTGATCCACCAGCATCCCGAGGTGCTGAACCGGCTGGGGGAGCTGCTGGCGCAGCGGCAGTTGGAGAACGAGAAGCGCGGGACGCTGAGCCCGAATCCAACCGAGCAGGCGGAGCAAACGCGCGCGGGGATGTTGCAGCGGCTGCGGTCGTTTTTTGAGCTCGGGGAGTGAAGCAACGCGACGGCGATGAGTTATTTATCGGACAGGGGCTGTATGTCTGCCGCGCGCTGTTGGGTTTCGTGAGCACTCAGGGGAGCAGCGGCTGCATCATTTTGGTGCAGAGGTATTTTGCGGTGACGCCGCAGTGGTGGCGGAAGCGGTGACGGCGGCGAGGGGTGAGGAGTGGATCTCGGCTTTGGCCGCGGCAACGTCTTTTTGAAACGCGGGGTTCTGCAGCATGAGCGCGACCAGTTTGTCGCCCAGCGCGGTGCCTTGTTGAATGTCCGACGGGTAATGCACGCCGGCAGTCACGCGGCTTTGGGCGATGGCCTGGGCGCGGGCCAGGAGAGCGGGTTTTTTGTCGGGGAACAGGAGGGCCAGGGTGTCGGCAAGGGCCGCGGAACCGCTGGCGTGGCCGCTCGGGTAGCTATAATCCTTGGCGGTGAACAGGCGTTTTACTTCCGGGTGGTTCACATAGGGGCGGTTGCGCCGGTAGTCGTTTTTGAGGCCACCGGTAAGGGATTCGACATCGTGGTTGACGTTGTTGAGCAGGCTAAAAGTGGCGGGGTAGCGGGTGGCGGTAAAAGTTGGCGCGATCATGCCGGACACGAGCTTGACGCTGTAATTCTGGTCGTTTTTGGCCTCGGTGATTTGCGCGTCAGTACGGTTGGCCTGGACTTGGAGGACGGTGGCGAGGTCGCTGGCGTCGAGCGCGGAACCTTTGGCGGGAGCAGGCGGGATGAGCGCCAATTGCGCCTCGGGTGCAAGCGTGAGATAGAAGAATGACGGTGACTTTACACTGGCCGCCGGACTCATCGCGTCAGCGGCGCGAGCCCAAGGGGTCAGGACGAGGGCACAGAAAAACAAGCAGGCGGAGAGGGGGCGTCCGTACATGGGGGGAGTTTTTCAAATTTTTGGCAGACGGCAAGTCTGGGTGTGGGTTCAAGAAAGCCGGTGGCATTTAGGCGACGTTTATGGCGGGCGTGTGGCGGCAGGTGAAATAATGGCAACGGGGCGGGTCGGACGTTGACGGTTTGCGTCTGGGTCTGTTGCAAGGCAGGCGGCCCGCGATGCACAAAGGTCTCCACTTTAAGTGCGGGCGACTTTTCACCCATCACCAAACATGAAAACCAAGTTCAACTTTTTCGGCTCACTGCGGGCCAATGGCTCCACGATCGGCGCACGCGCCGGAATTCTTCCGGCACGCCGGCTGGGCTTGGTCGCCGTGGCGGGGTGGCTGGTGGCGACGGGGCCGGTTTCCGCGCAGTCGCTGTTCACGACGGGGGATTTGCTGGTGAGCACGTATGGGAACGTGGGCAACGCCGCCACCAGCAGCACCTTCACGGAAAGCCTGCCGACGCCGGAAAGCACTTTTATTGACGGGGTGCCGACGCCGATCAGTTTGCTGGAGTATTCACCGTCGGGGGCGGTGGGGGCCGCGCCGATTGTGACCTACACTTTGCCGACGACGAACAGCGGTAGCAATTATGGGATTGTGGGCGAATATGGGTCGTCGTCTGAGGGGACGATCCAGCTCTCGGCAGACGGGCGGTATTTGACGGTGAACGGATACAGCGCGGCGCCCTCGATTGCGGGGGTGGGGAGCCCGGGCGGGCTGGGCTATTTCAACGCGAATCCGATTTCGGGAGTAGCGCTGGCGCAGGCCACGAGTGCGAACGTGCCGCGGGTATTCGCGTTTTTGGATGCAAATGGAACCGTGAACTCGAGTACGGTGCTGAACACCATTTTTTCGACAAACAATCCGCGCAGCTCGTATTTGGTGAATCCGACGACGCTGTATGTTTCGGGGCAGGGGTCGGTGTCGACGGACCAGGGGGTGTTTATGGTCACGGTAGGGACGAACAACGTGGCCAATCCCGGGACGGGGGCGACGCAGATTTACAAGAACACGGACACGCGCACGGTGCAGGCGTTCAGCGGGAACCTGTATTTTTCGGAGGACAAGCCGAACAAGCCGACCGCGATTTTCAAATACAACGGTCTGCCGGTCTCGCAGCAAACGCCGACGGCGATCACGCCGGCGGGAAACGGAACAGTGAACTACAGCCCGGAGGGGATATATTTTGCGAACACCACGACGATGTATTTGGCGGACACGGGGGACCCGAAAAAGGGCGCGCCGGGCGACGGGGGCATCCAGAAATGGTCGCTCACCGGCGGGACTTGGACGCTGGACTACACGCTGATTGATCCGAATTTCGTGACGGACATCACGCAGTTGCACGGGGAGACGGGCTTCGAGGCGCTCACGGGGGAGATCGTGGGCTCGGGGCCGAGCGCGCAGGTGGAGTTGTTTGCGGTGTCCTATACGCTGGGCGACGGGGATCCCAACGGTTTATACACCATCACGGATAATCTGGATGCGACGACGGAGTCGGGCGAGAGTTTCACGGAGATGGAGACCTCGGGGGCGAATGATGTGTTCAAGGGCGTGTCATTTGCGCCAGTGCCGGAGCCGGGGATGTATGGGTTGATCTTGGGCGGCCTGGGGGCGCTGGCGGCGCTAGGGCGGCGGCGGTGGAAACAATAAGCGGGCGGGGGTGTTGCAACTTCAGTGTGGCGGCTGAAGCAAATGGGCAGGGAGGCGGCTGGCAAGCGTCACGCAAGGTGTTTGCCGGTGCCTGGGGGGGAACTGGATGTTTAGAGTAGGACAGCGCGGCGAAAAATGGCCGAAGTCCGGACGGAGCAGGCACTTGAGGCTGGCATAAGTGGAAAATACACGGGGAGCCTAAGTGGTTTCGCCGTAGACAACTCCGGACTTTGGCCGCGGAAGCCAGAGCGGGGACGCCTTTTCCTACAGTAAATTTCGAGCCGGTATTACAG